>JBARDR010000314.1:0-10178 GCA_049795335.1 Gelidibacter sp.
ATCCAGCCCAGAACCTACGCGGAACATGTGCGAAACGGCCTCATGATTTTTAAAAATATAAGCCACGTGCTGAAATTCTTCAATCGTTCCTTTGGAGTTATCACAAAGTAATTTGATGAGTTGGTAAGGATGTTCAGCGAAACCGTAAAGTTCGGTTCGGTTACAGGTGGAGGTTACAATGAGGCTTTCAATGCCTGCTTCTTTTGCCTGATTTAAAAGGTTTTTTTTGGAAGTGTCATCTAAACTAAATAGGCCTCTAATAGTAGCATCAGCCTTTTTATAACTCAATCCAATGGCATAAAAATAGGATCCTTTCAGCATATGATGGTAATCGGTAACGGTTTTTAGAAATTGAAAAAACAAAAGTATAACTGTCCTTTAAATATTAAACAACGCTAGACGGACTATAAGTGTCGCTTGGTGTTTTTTATCTTTTATTCTGTAATAAAATAATAAATGTTATACTTTTGCAGCAATAGCAACGCCTTTTGAGGGATTTGTTTAGAACGAATCTAAATAAGGCACATAAATTTTAAGGAGAATGAATTTGGAAAATGTCGCTAAAGGTTCTTTTACAGAAACTCGGATTGATCATGATTTTTTGGTGTTGACCTATCAAAACGAAAGTGATACTGTACAAACTATTGAACGCGGAATTGATAGTAGTTTTATTCAATTCCATTTTTGTTTGAAAGGGGCGAGCAAGTTTATTTTTAATAATGGACGGTATGCTTTAGATATATTAGAAGAAAACTCCTTGTTGCTTTATAACCCGCAACAGGATTTGCCCATCCATTTGGAAATGCATCCAAATTCGTCGTTGGTATCGGTTTTGATCTCCATTAAAAAATTTCACGGGTTGTTTTCGCAGGAAGCTGATTATATTACTTTTTTGAGTGACGATAATAAGGATAAGAAATATTATCAGGACGGAAAAGTCTCCCCTTCCACGGCGATTGTTTTGACGCAATTGATCCATTATAACTTAAATTCTTCCATCAAGAATCTTTATTATAAAGGAAAAGCCTATGAATTATTGAGTTTATATTTCAATAGAAATGAGGATGCCGATATCGAACAATGTCCGTTTTTGGTGGATGAAGCAAACATTATCAAAATCAGGAAAGCCAAGGATATTGTGATTTCAAGAATGACCGAACCGCCTACATTACAGGAGCTTTCAGAAGAAATTGGCTTGACCCTAAAAAAGCTGAAGGAAGGTTTTAAGCAGATATACGGCGACTCGGTGTTCAGTTTTTTATTTGATTATAAGATGGAAGTGGCCAGAAAATTACTGGAATCCAATGAATACAATGTGAACGAAGTCGGCTTGAAGGTTGGTTACAGCTCATCGAGTCACTTTATAGCGGCATTCAAAAAGAAATATGGGACGACGCCTAAGAAATATTTAATGTCGTTATCTTCGTAGAATTGTAAAAACCGGGGAGGTTTTTAGGATTAATATATGAGGTTTTCAAAACCTAAAGAAGATTTAAAGTATAAAATTTAATGAAGTTTAATTTAAAGAATCCCGAAGTTTTGGGAATGCCTTCGCAGGAATGTCATATGAAAAAAGGAGTATTACTAGTCAATTTAGGTTCGCCAGATAGCCCAGAAGCAAAAGATGTCAAACCTTATTTAGGAGAGTTTTTAATGGATGAACGCGTTATTGACGTTCCGGTTTGGTTACGAGCTTTTATTGTAAAAGGGATCATTTTAAATACGCGGCCAAAAGCCTCTGCGGAAGCGTATAAAAAAATATGGTGGGAGGAAGGATCGCCTTTAATCGTCATTTCAGAGCGCCTTCAGAAAAAGATCCAGAAAAATACGCCGTTACCAGTTGCTTTAGCCATGCGCTATGGCAGCATGACCATCAAGAAAGGTCTTCAGGAATTGGTTGACAAAGGTGTGGAAGAGGTGTTCTTGATGCCTTTATATCCGCAATTTGCCATGGCGACCACCGAGACTATTTTGGTGTTGGCCGAAGAGATTCGAAAAGAACATTTTCCAAACCTTAAAATTTCCGACTTAAAAGCGTTTTATAATCGTGAAGATTATATTGAAGTGCTTTCTCATTCCATTGAAAGACATTTGAAAGCTCATCCTTATGATCATTTATTGTTTTCATATCATGGCGTTCCGGAGCGTCATATCCGTAAACGCGACATTACCAAATCACATTGCAAAATTGATAAGAGTTGTTGTATAACACCTTCTCCTGCGCACGAGTTTTGCTACCGTCATCAATGTTTGGAGGTCACGCGTTTGGTGGCTGAAAAACTGAATTTAAAACCGGACACCTATTCATCGTCATTCCAATCGCGATTAGGATTTGATCCTTGGTTGAAACCGGCTACAGACATTACTATTGAGCGCTTGGGAAAACAAGGCATAAAAAATTTAGCTGTGGTCACACCAGCGTTTGTAAGTGATTGTTTAGAAACTTTAGAGGAAATTGCCATGGAGGGCGAAGAGATTTTCCATGAAATGGGCGGAAAAGGATTTACGACAGTACCTTGTTTAAATGATGATGACGAATTTGTAGCCATACTCTCCAACTGGATCAATGAGTGGGCTGCTGTTGAACCCGTAATGGCATAATGGCAAAAACTTCCTCCCAAGATTTAGGCACACAACCCATTAGCAAACTTCTCATAAAGCAAGCTGTTCCGGCTTCAATTGGGATATTGGTCATGTCGCTCAATATTTTGGTGGATACTATTTTTGTAGGAAACTGGATTGGTTCGACGGCCATTGCCGCGATCAACGTCGTTTTGCCGGTTTCGTTTTTTATTGCCGCTTTAGGGATGGCCATTGGTATTGGGGGTTCGTCCATAATTTCAAGAACCTTAGGTGCTGAAAACCATAAAAAAGCACTTAAAGTATTTGGTAACCAAATCACTTTAACGTTACTATTAACGCTCTCCATGGTGGCCGTGGGTTTGCTCTATGCAGATTCCATTATTGAGTCCTTTGGAGGGAAAGGCGCTATTTTTGAACCCGCCAAAACCTATTATCAAATCGTACTTTACGGAGTTCCGCTTTTGGCACTTTGTATGATGGCCAATACGGTCATTCGTGCAGAAGGCAAGCCTAAATTTGCCATGTATGCGATGATGATTCCATCGGTTTCTAATCTAATTATGGATTATATTTTCATCAACCTGATGGATTTTGGGATGGCAGGTGCAGCATGGGCGACGACACTTTCTTATGTGATTTGTTTGGCGTTTATTTTATGGTTTTTTGCCTCTAAAAGGTCGGAATTAAAAATCAATTTCACACATTTAGGACTAAATTTTCCGATTGTAAAGGAAATTAGTTCTTTAGGATTTGTAACCTTAGCAAGACAGGCTGTGGTGAGTGTTACCTACCTGTTTATGAATAATATCCTGTTTGATTTGGGTGGGGAAGCTTCTGTGACGTCTTATGCCATTGCCGGTCGGATGTTGATGTTTGCCATGTTCCCAGTACTTGGTGTTACGCAAGGGTTTTTACCGATTGCTGGCTTTAATTATGGCGCTGAAAACTACCATCGGGTTCGGGAAACGCTTAATACGGCCATTAAATATGCCGCAATTTTAGCTAGTTTGGTATTTGTCGTATTGATGATTTTTCCAGAACATATTACCCGAATGTTTACCACCGATGCCGATGTACTTCGGCAAGCGCCAAGTGATATGCGCTGGGTATTTGCCGCCACACCTATTATTGCTTGGCAGTTGATAGGTGCCGCTTATTTTCAGGCGATTGGAAAAGCAAGACCGGCGCTGTTGCTAACCTTGAGTAGGCAAGGTTTCTTTTTCATTCCGCTGATCTTGATTTTACCTAAATTTTATGGCGAATTGGGCGTCTGGATTTCTTTTCCAATCGCTGATGTTTTGGCGACCATCGTAACTGCCTATTTTTTGAATCGTGAGATTAAGAAGAATTTGACTCCCAAGGATATTTAATTCATTGCTGACCCATGGAATACTACAACTACATAAAATCGCTACATCTTATTTTTGTCATCACTTGGTTTGCAGGTCTTTTCTACATTCCACGGTTGTTTGTGTATCAAATTGAATCCTTTCACAAGCCATCTCCTGAAAAGGAAATTTTAGGTAAACAACTCAAAATTATGGCGAAGCGCTTATGGACAATTATTACCTGGCCTTCTGCGATATTGGCCACCGTTTTTGCGATCTGGCTGATCATTTTACAGCCACTTTGGTTGCAGCAAGGATGGATGCATGTGAAGCTGGCTTTTGTTTTATTGCTCATTCTTTATCACCTAAAGACGCATCAATATTATAAACAACTTCAACGTGATGAGGTCAAGAAGACCTCCAATTTTATGCGATTGTGGAATGAGGGTGCTACTTTTATTTTGTTTGCCGTTGTATTTTTAGTTATTCTTAAAAATTCCATCAGCTGGATTTTTGGAGTCGCTGGCATCTTCGTGCTGGGTATTTTGTTGATGTTGGGTTTCAAACTTTACAAAAACATCCGGGAGAAAAATACGAACTCTTAAAAACTACAATCCATATCGCTGCTCTTTGTGTCATAGTTTTATTTAGAAGTTTAAAATATTTTACAATCTAAAAGTTTCCCGCTGATAACGGAGATTTTCCCAGAAGCGTCACTAACGGTGTAATGATCTATGTTATAACTACATTGATTTTAACTGCTAATGTTTTTGAAATTTATGGCGAAGTCATTTTTGGAGTGATAATTGCTATCTTTATCGCACTACATTATTTTAAATGAGAATAAGACGATTTTCTTTGCGCGTACGCATCTTTTTATCAATGATCCTGTTGGTGCTCATCGCTTCCGTTTTGATTGCTGGTGTTACCATTTACCAGTATAATGAAGAAGCACAAGCCTATCATCGCGATCGTTTGGAGCGCAAGGAAGACAATATCAAGCGACATATTGATTTCGTCATCCGTGGAACAACCTGGGAGGTCATTACCGAAAAGGTGCGATTAATTTTTAGGGAAGAGATTTATAAAATTGCAGACATCCACCAGAGTCAAATTGATATTTTTGATTTAGAGGGAAGTTTGATACTGTCTTCAAAATCGAGTATTGAAGGCGATGCGGGTTCACAATGTTTAAGCCCTCATATTTTAAATGTGCTTTCCAACACCGCCGAACATCGCTTTGTTGAAAAAACCGTATTAAATGGTCAAACCTACCAGTCTTCGTACACTTACATTACCGATAAGAAATTTAAGCCTATTGCCATTCTGAAGTTACCTTATCTTGAAAATGACGATTTCTTGAATAAGGAATTGAATGAGTTTTTAGAGCGTTTGGGCTATGCTTATTTTTTCATGTTGATATTGGCGATTGTTTTGGCCTATTTCCTTTCCTCGTACATTACAAAATCGCTTAAAACAATTAGTGAAAAGATAAAGACGACACGTTTGGAAAAACGCAACAAAAAAATTGAAATCGAATCCTCCAGTGAGGAAATTGCGACTTTAGTAAGGTCATACAACAGTATGATTGATGAATTGGAGGAGAGTGCTGTTAAATTGGCAACTTCAGAGCGCGAACAAGCTTGGCGTGAAATGGCGAAACAGGTGGCGCACGAAATAAAAAATCCGCTGACGCCGATTCGCTTAAGTGTCCAAAGTTTTCAACGTAAATTTGATCATGCCGATCCTGAAATTTATCAAAAATTAGACGAATATAGCAAAACGCTCATCCAGCAAATTGATACGATGAGTTCCATTGCATCTGCCTTTTCCAATTTTGCGAGAATGCCAGCGCAGCAAAATGAAACCCTTAACGTGGTGGAGATTGTCAAATTGGCTGTAGATATTTTTAGTGAAGATTACATTGTTTTTGTAGCCGATGAAAAGGAAATTATTTCGAAGTTGGATCGCACGCAATTGATTCGCGTGGTTACCAATTTAGTCAAGAATGCGACGCAAGCCATTACCGAGGATAATAATCCTAAAGTTGTGGTCAGCGTGATGTCTGAAGGCAACATGGTCAAAATTGCAGTGTCCGATAATGGTAAAGGCATCTCAGAAACTGATTTTTCACGCATATTCGAACCAAAGTTTACCACAAAATCGAGCGGAATGGGCCTCGGTTTGGCTATGGTTAAAAACATAGTGGAAACTTACAATGGAACGATTACCTTTACTTCTCAAAAGGGAAGAGGAACAATTTTTACCGTGACATTTCCTAAAGAATGATTTCTGTGAAAGCAGGAACTCCTAAAATATTGATTAATTTTCATCATCTGTTGCTTGAAATATCGTTAACGTAATATTTCTTTTTAAGGAATAAAGTTGAATTCTTCGAGCGGGCAGTTGCAATGCATTAAAAACACACGACTATGTCTTACGAAAACATCCTATCCAAAACAAAAGATGGTATCACGACGATTACCATCAACCGACCAACTAAGTTAAATGCCTTGAATAAAGCGACCATCAATGAGCTCAATCAGGCTTTTAAAGTGGCTAATAAAGATAAAAACACCAAAGTCATCATCCTTACGGGCAGTGGCGATAAGGCATTTGTCGCCGGTGCAGATATTAGCGAATTTGCCCATTTTGATGTAGAAGATGGTGGAAAGCTAGCAGCACATGGTCAAGAGTTATTATTCGATTATATTGAGAATTTATCAACTCCAGTAATGGCAGCAGTCAACGGATTTGCGCTTGGCGGCGGCCTCGAATTAGCGATGGCTTGTCATTTTCGGGTTGCGAGCGACAATGCCAAAATGGGCTTGCCAGAAACTTCTTTAGGCGTAATCCCTGGTTATGGAGGCACACAACGTTTGCCACAGTTAGTGGGCAAAGGCCGCGCTATGGAAATGGTCATGACCGCAAGTATGATTGATGCAGAAACTGCAAAATCTTACGGGTTGGTCAATCACGTGACCTCACAAGATGATCTTATACCAATGTGCGAAAAGATTGCGGGTAAAATCATGCGCAATTCTCCTGTGGCCATTAAAGGCGCTATAAAAGCCATCAACGCCAATTATAAAGATGGAGTGGACGGTTTTAAAGTAGAAATCAAACAATTTGGAAAGTGTTTTGACACTGAAGATTTCGTTGAAGGCACGACTGCGTTTTTAGAGAAACGTAAGGCGGAATTTACGGGAAAATAGAATGCAGATGACACAGATGGAGCAGATTTACACTGATTTTATTTCTGCAATTTCGAATGTTATCTGATAAAATCCTTAAGATGTAGATTCCACACTAATCAGTGGAAATCATAAAAAATCAGCGTCATCAGCGATCTATTGATGGTTTTGATGTTACTTAAGCATCACTAAATAGCAATAAAAAATGCGAACCAGTTCATCCAGTTCGCATTTTTTTTATTTTTAAACTTCCGTCTTCCGTTAAGACTTTCCTCCAACAATTGTCAATTCGTCAACAATATGTTTGGCGTCAGAATATTTGTCAATCAACCAAAGTACATATCTGATATCAACGTTGATGGTACGTTGTAAATCGCTGTCAAAAATAACATCTCCAGCCATCGCTTCAATGTTACCGTCAAAAGCTAAACCGATCAATTCACCTTTACCGTTGATTACAGGAGATCCTGAATTACCGCCAGTAATATCATTGTCTGATAAAAAGTTTACTGAAAGCTCACCTCTTTCGTTGGCATAACGTCCGTAGTCCTTTTTCGCATACATGTCTAACATATGTGCTGGCAAATCAAATTCGTCATCATTTGGAACGTATTTAGCAATCATGCCTTTTAAGGTCGTGTAGTTGTTGAATTCTGCATCATTTCTTGGGTCAGCAGGTAGAGCTCTCACTTTTCCGTAGCTTAAACGCAAGGTAGAGTTGGCATCCGAATATTGGATTTTGCTCAGTCCTGATTCACGTAATCCAGCAACCAACTTTCTGAAAGCCGCTTGATAATCATTCTCAGGCTTTACCAAACTTTCTGGTTGCTCTCTGTATTTCGTCATGATTTGATCAGAGAACTTGTACATTGGATCATTTTCAAGTTTTGAAGCATCTGGGTTTGCTAAAAATGCAGTAATGCTTTCTTTTGAACTAAAGATGCTGTTGTCAAACATTGAATCCACATAGGCTGCAAAGTCATTGTTGTTTTGTGCAGCAACTTCTTTTACGATTTCCGGAAGTGCATAATTCGTTTTAGAAGCATATAAATTCAACTGTCTAGCCAAAATTTCTTTTTCTAAAGGCAAGTGGTAGTTTTTATAATTACTATCTATAAAACCTTCTAATCTTGGCAGCATGTTTTCACGTGCGGCTTCATTAGCAGCAACATATTGCTCTAAAGCACTACCTAATCTGTAAGGTAAAACGGCAAATTTAGAACCACGAACAATAGCGCTTAAATAGTTGTCGTGTTGCGCTTTGTCATTGGTTAATTTGTAATAGGCGTTGATGTCGGAAATTACATTGCCATATTGTGCTTTGTTTTTCTTTTTGTTGGCCCACTTGTCAAATTTCTTCTCGACGTCGGTTTTTGTAGCTACCGTTTTGTGAGCGGTTAAAGCATCAATCATCCCACCACGGTTTTTCCAGTAGTTGGCAATACTCGCATAAGAAGACGCATACATTAAGTTGATCGCGTCATCGTTATCCATGTATTTTTTCATCACATCCATGCTCAATTTTGAACCTTCAACCCATGCAGGATACGCAAATTTTACGTTTTGTTCCACACCTTGTGCAGGCATCCAACGGTTGGTTCGACCAGGATAACCCAAGATCATGGCAAAATCATTTTCCTTAACACCATCAATACTTACAGGAAGGTGGTATTTTGATTTTAAAGGCACGTTAGCTGTTGAGTATTCCGCTGGATTTCCTTCTGCATCAGCATAAACTCTAAATAAAGAGAAATCGCCCGTATGCCTTGGCCACTCCCAGTTATCAGTGTCTCCACCGTATTTTCCAACACTTTCTGGAGGAGTTCCTACTAAACGTACGTCTTTAAAATCTTCATAAACGAAATAGTAAAACTCATTGCCTTGGTAGAATGAACGTACAGAAACGGTATATTTTCCGCCGTCGTTGTTTTCTTGTTCAATTTTAGCAATCTCTTTATTGATCGCAGCTTCACGTTCTTTTTCAGTCATTTTATCATTGACTTGTGATAAGATACGTTTTGAAACATCATCCATTCTTACAAAGAATCGAACATATAAGCTTTCAGGTTTTAATTCGGACTCTAAAGATTTTGCCCAATAGCCATCTTTTAAGTGATTTCTTTCCGCCGTCGATAATTCTGCAATGGCATTGTATCCACAGTGATGGTTGGTCAGTACCAAGCCATTTTCAGAAACGATGCTGGCCGTACACCCACCGTTAAATTGCACGATGGCATCTTTTAAACTTCTGTTGTTGACGCTGTAAATTTCTTCAGCCGTCAATTGAAGTCCCATTTTTTGCATGTCTCTTTGGTTCAAACGCTCAATATGCATCAAAAACCACATGCCTTCATCAGCTTTTATGGCCGTCGAAAAGGTCAGCATAAAAACGGTAAAAGAGAGCAATAATTTCTTCATCTTAATTTATTATTTGTGAGCGCCAAATTTATTGAATTTTTCCCGTGTTTAAAGGGTTAGGAACTGTTAAATGCATGTTATTTTTTGAGGTTTTAAAGGGTTTTTTCAGAAACCAAACTGTTAATTGTTAGAGATTAAGATTAATTTCTACATTCTGTAGCCATCAAATAGGGCAAACTCTGCGTAATTTTAAATCCTCATCTTAGCGATGAATACCATCAAAACACTATAGCTATGGATTCAAATTCCACCCTCAAAGGTCGTGGAGCACAAATCAACGTACTCAATCGTTTCTTCGAATTGAGCCACGAAATGCGTGATGATTTTCTTAACTATTGCGCGTTGGAAGGAGAAGATGCGGATAAAAACAAAACGCTTTATCTCGACGTATTTCCAAAGACCATTGTCAATAAGGTGCAAAGTCCGGATGTGGGCATGGGCTATTCCATGAACATGTACCAAGGTTGCGAACATGGTTGTGTTTACTGCTATGCGCGCAACAGTCATGAATTTTGGGGCTACAGTGCCGGCTTAGATTTTGAACGTCTGATTTTGGTAAAAAAAGAGGCGCCAGTTTTATTAGAAAAGTTTATCCAACGTAAAAGTTGGGAGGCACAGCCGATAATTATGTCTGGAAATACGGACTGTTATCAAC
>JBARDR010000315.1:0-1556 GCA_049795335.1 Gelidibacter sp.
ATCCTCTCTTCTCCATGCAAAACAATGATCTCTTTTTCAAATCATGGCGCGATGGGAATATGGAACTCTTTAAGTCAGATAGTTTATTACAGAATATCCAAAGACTTACTTGGAACAAAATTGATGAATTACACCCATGGCCATCTCCTAATGGACAACAGCTAGTCTTTACAGAGGGAGATCAAGCTCAAAACAATACAAAAATCGTCATTATGGATATTGATGGTAGCAATAGAAAATACATTACAAATGAATCAAATACTTTCGGAGCGATACCGTCCTTTAATTACAAAGGAGACAAAATCACTTATGCCACCTGGCATATAATGGATGGAAAATACACAAATCCATATATTGTAGTACAGCATTTACAGACCGATGAGAGAACCGTTATTACAACCGATGAATTCGAAAGTTGGCGTCCTATATTTTCGCCTGATGAAAGAAAATTATACTATATAGCGAAAGATAAAAATGACCAATTTGACATTTATGAGTATTCATTGGATTCAAATAAAATTAAAAATCTGACTCAATCGGATTATGATGAATGGGACCCTAGTATTTCTAGAGATGGAAAGAAAATGGTTTATGCTGCAAGAAAAAATGACAACTGGGACCTCATTTTACTTGACTTGGAAAATAACACAAACACTCAATTGACTAATACAAAGGGTAATGAATGGGATCCATCTTTTTCGCCTTGTGGTAACTACATCTATTTTGCAGCTACTTATGGTCTAAGAAACGGTGTTTTTAGAATGACATTACACGAATAGTATGCCGTTCAATTCATTATCTTTCCTACTTTTCTTTTGCTTAGTCAGCATAACTGTTTTAGTAATAAAAGGCTCTTATAGAACTATAATTATTCTGTGTTCAAGTTATTTCTTTTATGCATTCGCTGGGCTGTCTAGTATAAGTTATCTATTAGCAATAACACTTATTACATACAGTGCAACAAAGGCTATGGAGAGATATAATAAAAGGAAAGTATGTACGATTGCCATATCAACACTAATCATTCTATTAATATCTTCTAAATATTCACTCTTACCCAAAATTATAAATGAGTCTAACACATTCACATTAGAGCACTCATTGTATATAATACCCATTGGTATATCCTTTTACACCCTTCAAGCTATAGGGTTGTTAATAGACGTTAAAAACAATAAGTATAGTTCAAAAGTAAGTATGAAAGAAATAGCTCTTTTCACAAGTTTCTTTCCACTATCTATAGCTGGTCCAATACACCGAGCTAAAGAACTCATTCCACAGTTTAAACATAATAAAACGATTGAGGTATCAACATTTATTATAGGTTTGAAAACCATGCTATTTGGCTTCATTTGTAAACTAATAGTCGCAGATAAATTAGCATTAGTAATAGATCCACTGTTAATTAACCATCAAAATCATAATGGGTTACTTTTATATATTTCAGCACTTTTCTATTCTTGTCAAATTTATTTTGATTTCTGGGGATACTCATTAATTGCTATAGGTATTGGAAAGTGCTTAGGTTATGAAATTAAAATCAACTTTAATAACCC
>JBARDR010000316.1:0-7958 GCA_049795335.1 Gelidibacter sp.
AATAAATTGTTATGAAAAAAATTATGCTTTGCCTTGCGGTTTTGGGAATGACCTTTACAGCAAACGCTCAAATTCAAACGCCTCAGCCGAGTCCACTTTCTAAAATGGAGCAAAAAGTTGGTTTAACTGATGTGACCTTAGAGTATTCGCGACCAAATATGAGAGAGCGTAATATTTTTGGCGATTTAGTGCCTTATGGTAAAGTATGGCGATTGGGAGCCAATACCAATACGAAAATCACTTTTAGTACGGATGTAATTGTTCAAGGTAAAGAATTAAAAGCAGGAACCTATGCACTTTTTGCGATTCCAAATGAAAATAATTGGGAGATTGTATTTTATTCAAATGCCAGCAATTGGGGAGCACCTCAAGAATTGGATGAATCGAAAATTGCAGCGAAAGTTAATGTAGAAACTTACAAACTGCCAATGACTATCGAAACATTTACCATGAGTTTTGATGATTTGACAAGTAATGGCGCCACCCTCGGAATCATGTGGGCTAATGTGTATGCTGGTGTGAAATTTGAAGTGCCAACAGACAAAATCGTTGCTGCAAATATTGATAAAGTCATGACTGGTCCGAGTGCGGGAGATTATTACGCGGCTGCCGTTTATTATCTTCAAGAAGGTAAGGATGCTAAGCAAGCTAAAATATGGATTGATAAAGCGATGTCCATGACTCCAAAACCAGCGTTTTATCAATTGAGACAACAGTCTTTAATTTATGCAAAAGCAGGCGATAAAAAAGGTGCGATAGAAATCGCGAAAAAATCATTGGCGGCCTCTAAAGAAGCAGGAAATCCTGATTATATTAAAATGAATACAGATTCCCTGAAAGAATGGGGAGCGATGTAAAAGAATATTGAATCCGTAACGTCTCAAAATCTTGTGAGGCACAGATTTAATTAAAAAAACCTTTCAGTGCCGAAATTTCGGGATTGAAAGGTTTTTTTTGATCCAAATTTAAAAGGAAATATTCTAAATCTTAAAGGTCACAATGCCACAATCCAACTCGAAGATCTGACCTGAAATGGAGGCTGATTTTTCAGAAAGCAAGAACTCGGCCATATCAGCAACTTCGTTAGGTTTTAAGAATTTCTTAAGGGGATGGCGCTCCGTGATACTCTCAATCATTTTTTCATTGCGCAATAATTTGGATGCCAAATCAGTATCAGTCACGGTTGGAGCAATAGCGTTAATACGCAAAATGGTTGCCATTTCAGCACCTAATGATTTCACCAAACCTTCAACAGCTGATTTTGAGGCTGCAACGCTAGAGTGAAAAGGCATTCCTAACTTAGCCGCCACGGTACTAAATAAAAGAATGGAAGGATGGTCGCCTTTTTTAAGAATATCTAAATACGTTTGAATGCTTTTAACCGCACCAATGACGTTAATTTCAAAATCTGCTCTTAAATCGTCCATAATCAAACGATTGATCGGTTTGAGATTGATACTTCCTGGACAATAGACCAAGTCGTCAGCTTTTTCAATTGGAGGTAAATCGTCCGTTAATATATCACAGGAATGATGCGTGAGATGTTCATGCGCATAGTCAGGAACGGTTCGGCTAATGTTGATAATATAATGTGTGGGCAGAAGTTTTTGTGCAATGGCTTTGCCAATGCCCTTACTGCCTCCAACGATGATGAGGGTTTTCATTTAATTTTTATAAGAATTAGGGAGAGCGATCTCATAATCTAAAACCGAAATCGAAAGTGATTTTTTTTGTTGTTCAAATGCGACTGCTTCATTAATAAGATCCATAATGTTAATCTTTTAGATAATTCTGCAATTCGGCGATTTTATCAGGGGTGCCAAATTTCCCACCGTAATAGGACGTCACTGTTGCCGAGGATTCATCTTTAATGCCTCGTGAGGAAACGCATAAATGTTTGGCGTCCAGAATGACTGCAACATCTTCCGTCCCTAAAATCTGTTTTAGATCTTCAGCAATTTGATTGGTCAAACGTTCCTGAACCTGTGGACGTCTGGAATAATATTGCACAATGCGATTCAGTTTTGACAAGCCAATCACTTTTCCCGAAGAAATATAAGCCACGTGTGCTTTGCCAAAAATCGGCACAAAATGATGTTCACAATTGGAGTAGAACGTAATGTTTTTCTCTACCAACATTTGATTATATTGGTATTTATTATCGAACAATGCAATTTTTGGTTTGTTGGCAGGGTTTAGGCCAGAAAAAATCTCATCGATATACATTTTTGCCACACGATCGGGTGTGCCTTTTAAGGAGTCATCGGTTAAATCCATTCCCATGACATCCATAATTTCTTCAAATAAAAGGGCAATTCGTTCCTTTTTTTCCTCATCAGAAAGTTTAAAGGCTTCTTTTTTCATGGGAGTTTGAAGGCCTGTGTATAAATGGTCATCGCCAATGTCTTCGATGCTGAAGCCGTTTAACTTGTTATTGATTTTAAGGGTACTTGAGTTTTTTTCTTGAATCATATTGTGTTTTTTAGATGCTGTTTTTAGGTTTTTATTGCCAAAACAAAGCATAGTTAACGTTTGGGACTGGAATTATGTGTGATGTGGTTTAGTCTTGAACATTTAAATCGACCAGAGTCAATTGATTGTAATTTTTGATGTTTTGTTACACATCCCTAAACACGTTGTCGCCACATCCTAAAACTACTTTGGAAGGTTATGGCCTCAAAAGGCGTTCTGTTCTCCCATGCCATTTCAAGAGTGCGGTCAATCTTTTGTTCTGTCAAAATCATGGCAAGATGTTATATTGAACTTCATAATTTACTTTTTGATTTATAAGCTTGTCAAAAAAAGCTTTATTTTCTCTAAAAGTAATATTCTTTCTAAATTTTATGAACTTTTCTTGGGCATGAATGCTGCTCCCGTTGGTTTTATAAATGACCAAATGGTAATATGGAATCACCCACGTATAATTTTGTAGACCTTTATTGATCCTGATCAGTATTCCAAATGGACGCAGCTCTAAATTAGCATAGCTGATAGCGGCCGTCTTATTGAGATAGGGCTTCATATTCGCACTGACTTCTTCAATTATCATGCGTTTGGATCCGATACCTTTCATTTTAAACGCTTGGATAAAACTAAATGGTTTGCCTACCAAATCATTGATGAGCGCGTTGTGTGATTTATTAGTATGGGTGGTGTCCAAAATCATAGTATAAAGATACCTAATTAATCATTTTGTTTATCTTTATTACATAAACATTAAACAAAAATTAACGTTTGTCTTTAACTAGAGTTAAGTTTAGGATAGAATTTTGTTTAATATGGCTCAAGGCTATGTGGGTGTATTTATTCAACAAGACGCTCGGATGGTTAAATCACGTGGGCTATCCTACTAATATTCCATAAGCTTTTGCTGGCTTTCTTCCTTCTTTTGAAGATTTAAGAAGGTTAATAAAAAAAAAGCAAACTTGAAATTTTTTTTCAAACAGGTGTTTTTTTCTAAATTTTATATTCTGAAAATGATTTTCTGGACTTTCTATTTAGGATTTGCGTTGGGTTTTCGTTACAAGTAGTGAATTTTAAATACGCTAATCAACTTCAACTAGCTTGTTGATCATGCCATTAAAAATGAACCAATGAAAAGGCAAAACACTATACCAATATAAACGTCCTGCCAAACCGCGGGGTCTGAACGTTGCTGTTTGTTTAAGTAGACCATCTTCAATTTTAAATTCGAGCCAAGCTTCGCCAGGAAGTTTCATTTCTGCGTAGATCAAGAGTTTTTTATCTTTTTTATCGCTAAAAATAACCCGCCAAAAGTCCAAGGCATCTCCTGCTGACAATTCTGAAACATGTGTTCTTCCGCGTCGCAAACCGATACCTCCAAACAGCTTATCCATATGACCGCGCACTTTCCATAAGTAATTCCCATAATACCAACCCGTGGAACCACCGATAGACCAAATGCGGTTGATGGTCTTGTCCATATCGATGACTTTACGTTCTTTATAATCGGTGAAACAGCCATAGGTAGGCACATTTACATATTTAAAAAGACTGTCCTTGAGTCGGCCACTGCTGATCATTGAATCTTTCCAGCTGGAAACAATACTGTTTTGCTCAATCTTTTCAAAGGCCAGTTCTACTGCTTCACGATAACTCATGGGATGAACATCAAGAATCTGATTGATATCACTTTTCTGACCGATAATTTCCACGCCCATACTTTCCACTAAAGAGGACGCCAATTTATAAGAGGTGGAGGTCACAAAATAAAGCCAGTATGAGGAGAGTTTGGGAGTCATCACGGGAACCGTTAAAATATAACGCTTCAGTTTCCTGGTATCAGCAAACAGGAGCAACATTTGTTTGTAGGTTAGTACTTCAGGTCCAAAAATATCATAACTTTTGTTGTAAAGTTCTGTTTTGCCTTTGGCTCTCGACAAAAAAGAAAGCACATCTCTTACTGCTAACGGTTGCGTTTTCGTATTCAGCCATTTTGGAGCTACCATAACTGGTAATTTCTCAACCAAATCTCGGATAATTTCAAAAGATGAACTTCCCGATCCTACAATGATTCCGGCCTTAAAAACGGTCAAAGCGTACTTTTCTGAATGTAATAGTTCTTCGACATTTTTACGTGATTTCAAATGCTTGGACAAAAAAGCATCATTGGTAATCCCGCTTAAATAAATGACTTGTTTCACTTGGGTGGTTTCAAAATACTCTTTGAAGTTTGCAGCGCATTTAGCTTCCAATGCTTCAAAATCCTTGGAAGTATTGGACATGGAATGAATAAGATAATAGGCGACATCAATGTCCTTAGGAATATTTTGAAGTGTTTCTGGTTTTAGAAAATCGGCTTCAACCACTGAAATATGCCCGTCTTCAAGATAGTTTTTATCAACCCTAAATTTGTCACGAACTGCACAAATAACATCGTTTCCTTCATTAATGAGGATGGGAATAAGCCGTTTGCCGATATAGCCAGTAGAACCCGTAACGAGAATTTTCACAACTTTCTTTATTTAATTTAAAGGTACAATATGTTTAATGATTCATTGTAAATACTAAACAAATTATTGACTACATAGGTATAAATAGCCTGTTTATTTTATAGAGATAATCGAATTTTTGCAGCTGCTATTTAAATGAATGTCAGATTTAAAATAAGGAAGTCAATTTGTTTTGCTCAACTCCTCCATTAACTCTTGAATTTTAGACACTGAAAAGGGTTTTATAATGTAATTATTGACAATTTCATAGGTTTTGGCCTTATCAATATCGCGGCTATCCACGGAAGAGCTGACAATATAAATTGGAATTCGTTCTGCATTAGGAATTTTGATGAGTTCATCCAGAAACTGCCATCCATCCATAATGGGCATATTCAGATCTAATAGAATGACATCAGGCAGGTTCGTGTCCTGCCTTAATTTAGGTAATAGATCATCAAAAGCTTCTTTTCCATTTTTATAGATCAAAAAATCCAAGGATAATTGGACGGTTTCCATCATTTTTCTTGTTCCGAATCTAAAGATGGGGTCATCATCAATAATGCAAATAGTATTAATTGTCTTCATCTTTAAAATATATAGTAAATGTACTGCCTATATTAGGTTGGCTTTCAACTTCGATGGATCCATCCATAGCTTCAATTTGGTTTTTACTTATGAATAAACCAATTCCCCTGGCATTTTTGTGATCATGAAAGGTTTTGTACATGCCAAAAATCTTTGAGCCATGCTGCTCCAAATCAATTCCCAATCCATTGTCCGAAATTTTCATTACAGTAAAACCGTTGATTTTTTTTGCATGGATGTTGATTACCAAAAGGCGATGAGGCGATCTATATTTGATGGCATTGGTCAGAATGTTCAGAATGACGCTGTCAACATAGGATGAAATACCATAAATCACTAATTCTTTCTTGACCTTTAGGACGATTTCGCCATTAATCTGAACGACTGCCGTCCGAATATTTTGCAATATTTTTTTAACTCTGCGTCTTAAATTTATCGGAACAAGTGTGTTTTTAATGAGGTTTTGTATTTCGACTATTTCGCTCAAATGATTAACCGTTTCGCACATGTTATTTGATGCCGTTTTGATATGTTCAAAAACTTCATCTTCAAAGCCTGGCTTATTATTCATTTCGCTTAACTCCAGTAGCATCGATAAATTTCCAGTATGGGATCTTAAATTGTGTGATACAATATGCGCGTAATTCTGAAGGCGGTTGTTGTGTTCCGTAAGACTTTCCGTGAGCAGTTTTTCACGGGTAATATTACTGACCTGGCAGACAAAATGGGTCGTTTGTCCTTTATCGTTTTTAACGGAAGACATTGAGCGAATGGTCCAAATTAAATTTCCGTTTTTGTGGAAATACCGTTTTTCTTGCTGAAAACTTTCGAGTTCTCCGCTTAAAAGTTGTTGGGTAAGTTTATTTGTCTCTGCTAAATCATCTGGATGTGAGATGTCACTTTTTTTAATAGCAAGCATTTCTGTTTCAGAATATCCGAAAGTTTCGCACATACCTGGATTAACCCTAACCATTTTGCCCTTTAAATCCAGTAATGCCATTCCGATGGGGGCATGCCAAAAGGTTTGTCTAAACTCTTCTTCTCGCAATAAAATCTCCAACTGGGCACTTTTAACCTCCTCAATATCCTGAACCAATCCATGGAGTGATTTGCAAATTCCATTCTTGAAATTTGAAATCCCAATCATGCGCATCCAGCGTAGCCCTGATGCCGTTTTTAATTGCAACTCAAAATCAAAACTGTGACCATTTTGCATGGCGTTATTTAACAGGTACGCCATCTTTTCTTGATTTTCTTCAAGTACATAATCAATAATTGAATCACTGAAGTCATGCGCCTTGTAGTCTTTGTTGCCAAGCAAGTGTTTGAGATTCTCACTCCAATATAACATGTGATTTTCTGGGTTGAGTTCCCATGAACCAATTTTGGCTACTTTATTTGAGCGCTCTAAAAGCTCTTTGTACTTTTTTAACAGGATTTCATTGGTTTTTGAATCTGTAATATCGACCAATTGAGCCACCATGTGGGTAAACTGATTAAAATCGTTCTTGACTGAAGAAACAGAAACATTAGCCCAAATAACATCTCCGTTTTTATGACGAAAACGCATTTCCTGACTGAAATTTTCAATTGTGCCGTCAATCAAATTGGTCATCATTTGAGTATTCTTTTCAAGTTCTTCCTCTAAGGAAATATCCTTGATTCTCAACTTCTGCGATTCTTCGATAGTGTACCCAAACATGGCAGAAAGACTTGGATTTACCTTATAAGCTTCGCCATTAAAATTAATCAATGCCATACCTGAATTGGTGTGGTTGAATGTTGTGCGCCATTCTTCTTCCTTGATGATGATTTCACACTGGGCTTTTTTGATGTCATCGATATCCTGAATTAGGCCATATAATCGTTTACAATGACCGTTTTCAAACTCAGAAATCCCGATCATTCTTACCCATTTCGGATCACTATCCCTTCCATTAGCGTTGGCTAGAATTTGAATATCAAAACTCACCCCTTTCTCCAAGGCGTTTTTAACGGTTAAAATCGCGTCCTTTCTGTGTTCCTCAGCGATAAAATAGTCGATGGATTCAAAAAAGGTAGGCGTGAAATCCTTCCGAGTATTTAAAATTGTATTTAAGGAACTGCTCCAACTAACATTGTGGCTATTGACGTCAACTTCCCAAGAACCAATTTTGGCGACTGCATTGGATCGCTCCAACAAATCCTTATAATTGATTAACAGCAATTCGTTTTTTTTGCGCTCCGTAATATTTTGTACTTGAACAATAAAATAAGTAATCCGGCCCATTTCATTGCGTACCGAGGATACCGAAATGTGCCCCCAAAGGATACTGCCATCCTTATGAAGATAGCGTTTATCGATTTGAAAGCTTTCGCGTTTCCCCAATAAAAGTTCCTCAATAAATTCTTTGTTTATGTCTATGTCGAGCGGATGGG
>JBARDR010000317.1:0-2439 GCA_049795335.1 Gelidibacter sp.
TAATTATTATGGGTAACAAAAAAGACAATCTAAAACGCGTAATTGTTGATTTTAAAAAATTGACACCAGAAATTCTATCCTTGTTGGTTGAAAAATATCCTGATGGTTATGATGATGATAACATCATAACCTTCAAAAATGCCAACAATGAAATTGTAGAAGCGGTAGAAGTGACCACGAGCGACACTAAGTATTTAGTGAAGGTGAGCACTAAACTTCAGATTACTATGGAAAACTACGACGAAGACGATTATGAAGACTTTGAAGGTGATGATCCGGATGCAGTTCAAGATCCTGAGTTGGGTGATGACGATGTGGAAGTTGAATTGGACGAAGACGACGAAGATTAGTTTTCAGATTAAGCGTATATAAACCATGAATTATACACATAGATTCATGTGGTTATATTAATTTAAAAGTTGCCTGTAAAAGGGCAACTTTTATGTTTCCGAGAATTCTAGGACGTTCTTAATATGTGGAGTGAAATATATTTGGCATTAAAAAATAATGTAACTTTAACAAACATGTCAATAAATCCATCTGATATTCTCCCGCCTGTTTAAGACGCGAATGGCATCTGATAGCAAGCTAAAATGATAGCAGATAAAAACCAACAAATTATGGCAGCACAATTCCATTTGGCCTTACCATGTGTAAGCATCAATAAAACGCAAGTTTTTTATAAAGACGTTCTTGGAGCTGAAATTGGGCGCTCCGCGGTAAAATGGGCAGACATTAATCTCTTTGACCATCAAATTACATTTACCGAATGTGGGCCTTTTAAATTTGACTCTAAAAGTTATAATTTTAATGGAGACATATTACCCTCCTTTCATTTTGGAGTGATATTAAAAAAAGAAGAATGGAATAAAGTTCGTGATCGCTTGGAGTCGAAAGGTATTCCAATTGTATCTCAAGTCAAGTTTTTGGAAAACAAACCTGGTGAACACCACTCCTTCTTTGTTAAAGATCCTAATGATTATACGGTAGAGTTTAAATGCTTTACCAAATCATCCGATGTTTTCAACGCTTAATTAAGAAGTATTAGAGACGTTAATATCCATTGATAACCACGTGCAAACTTCATCGGATGGAGTTTCTAAAAGTAATCGGACTTGTTGTGGCAAACTTCCGAAAAGCCAATATTTCCTATCTAAAATTTAAAATAATATGAAAACAAAACTTTTAATGGCCATTCCGATTTTATGCTTTCTTTTGATGTCGGTAAAGCCTTTTCCTTATAATGCGCCAGCGCTTCATAACACCGGTCAAGATTTAAGAATAATTGGTGTTTATGACGGTAATGAAGGCTATGGCTATAATTTTATTACCCAACACAAAGACAATGGTTCTGACTTTACCATGACCTTCCAAAATGTTGATGACACCGTAATGAAGGAATATGATTTGGATGCAGAATTATTTGTAAATAAGAAGTTTGAGGTCACTTATAATGTGAAAATAGTGAAAAGTAAAGATGAAGATGGATTTGATCAAGAGAACGAAATTTATACTATAACACAATTAAAAGCATTATAATAGAGCATCACAATATTTGAAAGACTGCCTTTTGGCGGTCTTTTTTTATGAAGACTTCCCAAATAAACAGCGCATACACGACGAGATATTCCAAGCCTATAATCCAAAGGTTTTCGGTATGTTGGGTGTTGGTATACGATAAATAACTCAAGATAATCATGTAAGACCACACCAACGGGAATTTATAATTGGTAAAAACCGACAAAATTAAAAGCGTTGCCAAGTACCAAGGATGGATGGTTGTCGAAATAAAATAGTAAATACTTGCCGCAAAAAGCATGTTCGCGATCAGGTGTTTGATACTTGCGTTTTTTCGGAAGAAGGTCAATATTAAAACGGTTAAAATGGTCAGTATTGGAATGAATTTCCCAATGAACGCAATTTGATTATAGCCTGTTAACCGATAGCCAATTTCTCTGGCAACATAATAAAGGCTTGCGTTAAACTCAAAATCACTGAACCAAAGTCCTACGGTTTTAGAGTAATTTTGAATGAATTGCGAGGAAAAGAATGGTGCGAACAAAAGCAAGGTCGTCACCCCGATAATGCCATAAAAGCCTAATAATTTTGGTAGACCCAGAGCAGCCCATGTCGAAGCTTCTTTGGTTTGATCTGAATTATGGATGTCATTATTCTTTTGGGTGAAATATTGAAAAAATAAAGGGAGCAACAATAGCGGAATCAATTTGACAGAAACGGATAGCGCAAAGATGATAGCGGCAGATTTCCATTTTCCCAAATGTAAAAGATACAAGCTCAATAGAAGAAAGAAGATCATAATGCCTTCAAAATGCAAGTTTCCGGTCAATTCAACAATAATAAACGGATTAAGAATGTACCAGAAGATATTGTGAACGGTCATTTTTAAGCCCTCTAATAGTTTTTTTCCGATATATAAGG
>JBARDR010000318.1:0-2870 GCA_049795335.1 Gelidibacter sp.
GATATGAGCTAAGTACTTGCAGCGCACTAAATGGGATATCCATAAATATGAATTTCTCCTGAAGTGAAACCCATCGCACAAAACTGTTCATGACACTGATCATGCCACCATACAGTTCAGCCAACCAAAGGGGAAGGATATTCAGGAGTGCCATCAAAATAACCAGAATCCCCATCCCCAAAATAATTCCTAAAAAAGGAATAATGACCAGATTGGATATGAAAAATAAACCCGGGAATTGATGGAAGTAGAATAAACTAATGGGCATGACGCCAACTTGCGCAGCCATGGTAACCGTGAATATTTGCCATAGCTTATTAATAGGCTTGAATTTGGGTTGCCATAATTTTACCATAAGGGGTTGCAAAGTGACAATGGCGATCACGGCCAAATAGCTCATCTGAAACCCCACATCAAACAGGAATAAGGGCTTGAAAAGCAGGAGGAAAAACATGGAGATGGCCAAGGTGTTAAAAATATTGGAAGGCCGCTTTAAATTGAGGCCAATGGCTACAATGCTGAACATGGTAACCGCTCTGGTAACCGAGGCCGACAATCCTGCGACAATGGCAAAACCCCATAAAATGATCACAATCAATACGATTTTCAGCGTTTTTCCACGCTTTAAATATTCCAAAGGTTTGAACAAGGAATTTAAGAGTAATAAAACAATCCCCACATGCAATCCGGAAACGGCTAGAATATGAATAACGCCGGCTTTGGAGTAGCTGTTATAGATGTCATTGCTGATATCCTGGCGTTGTCCCAATAGTAAAGCATTAATAAGTGCTAATTCATCAGGTTTAAAGTGGTAGCGTTTTAATTGCGAATTGATATGCGTCCGTAATTGCGCAGCATAACCATATATGGTGCGTTCCTTAGATGGAATTGCTAAAAGTTGAGAATTATCGACGAAGATTTGATGATAAATATATTGCTTTTCGAGATAGGCCTTGTAATCAAATTGATGGGGATTTAGTGGTTTATTCAAATCTCTGAGAGAGGTTGCAGCTATAAGAATATCATCGACCTTAAAGACTTCAAAAACACTGTCTTTCTTAACGTTTAAAAATGTTTTTCCGGAAAGAACCTGATGGTCTATTTTGAGAAGGTCAACCACATATTTTTCATAATTAACGCCAGGTTTGAGCACTTCTCTTATCCGAAAGGTAATAGTTTCTACGGCCTCTTTTGCAGGATCAATATGTTGGAGGTAGTGTTGCTTAAACTGCTTTTGATCATGCGCTTGGTAAGTTAAAACACCTATACCAATAAAAGTCAAAACGGTAAGTATTCCGAACGCGACCGATTTGACCAAACGCCTTTTCTCAAGAATTAGTAGTACGCAAAGGCTACCAATGAAAATTAAGGTGATCGGTAAAATATAATTGGTGGGAAAGTTGAAATAATGCGCAAAAAGAATGCCTACAATGAGGCATAGGGTAATTTTGATGATCGCAAAATTCAGTAACTTCATGAGTGTAAGTTACTAAAAATAAGGATTATATCACACGTCGCGCTTGTACGAAGGCGAAATACCAATATTTTTCAGCAATGTTGGAAATCATCACCCCACTGCTTGTACTGGCGTGAATAAATTCAACATAGCCATCTCTGGCCTCAGTGACTATTCCCACATGGTTAACCTTTCTACTGTTTTTATTGGTAGCAAAAAACAATAAATCACCTTTAGTCACTTGTTTTAAATCCACCCAGTCTCCAGTTGTTGATAAATCTCCAGTGGATCGTGGCAAAGAAATATTTTCACTATCGAAGGAGGTGACCACTAAACCTGAGCAATCCATGCCTTTTTTTGTGGTGCCGCCATATTTGTATTTCACGCCATCAAATTTAAGCGCATAATCGACGATTTTATCTGCTTGGGGATTGTAAGCGAGTGGAGCTGACTTTTTAGTTCTGGAATCTATTTTTGCGGTCTTTGATTTGGTAGTCACAATCCTTTTAGAGGACCTGCAGCTGCTAAAATTGATTACTAAAAGAAGGAGTAGGGCAATCTTTTTCATCTGTAGAAAGTTGATTTTTTTGTAAAATATTGAATTATGGAAACTTTAAGACCAAAACTAAGTGTTTAATTGGAATTGGTGCTATATAACCCGTCTTGCTTGGATAAAGGCATAGTTCCAATATTTTTCGGCCAGGTTGGAAACAATGACGCCACTGCTCGTACTGGCATGTATAAATTCGACAAGACCATCTTTAACCGTCGTCACAATTCCGACATGGCTAATGGTTCTGCTATTCTTACGTGTGGCAAAAAATAATAAATCGCCTTTGCTTACTTGATTCAGTTCAATGGAATTGCCAGTACGTGCGATTTCTCGAGATACTCTTGGCAAAGAAATATTTTCACTATCAAAAGTGGTCACGACCAAGCCAGAACAATCCATCCCTTCTTTTGTGGTTCCCCCTCGTTTGTATCTGACGCCATCAAAAGCAAAAGCATACTCTACAATGCGGTTGGCGCGCGTTTCAATCGCTTTTGGAATTTCATTTATAATGGTTAAATCAATCGGTGCTAATTCTACAGGGGTTAGATCAACAATACTGGTCTCAATGGATAAGGTAGGGTTTGCTGTAAGTTTTATTGGATATGATTCAGTTTTGGTGTTCTTTGAATTGGTCGTTACAAAAGTTTTAGAGGAGTTGCAGCTGCTAAAAGTGATCAGCAAAAGAAGGAGTAGAGCGATCTTTTTCATAAGGCCAAAAATAATTTTTTATACTAATAGAAAACTTATTACCATATTTTGGCAATAACAAAGTATTTATTTAACGTTGATTGATTGCCGAAAGTATAAAAATTTTCGACAAAATTAAGGGGTTTTCTGCTTTTTAACGTCTTTTAGAATCAA
>JBARDR010000319.1:0-13784 GCA_049795335.1 Gelidibacter sp.
TTCACGTACTTAATCCTATTCTGAGAATTCTGGCTCATATTTTCCACTATAACTTTCACGAATACACCATGTTTTCATTTTTTTTTGAAAGGATTGCTAAAATTGTTAGGCGATTATAGGAAAAGTGATATAAAAAAATGGTTTGCATTTTAAACATCATTTCTGGTAATTAATTCTTAACAATAACGTCTTCTTGATGTTATTATGAACATTATTTAAATATTATGTTAATTAAATGTCTGAGTTTTTTACTTGACACTGACAAGAGTTGGACGAATTTCAGCTATATTTAACTTAACTAACTCAAAAACATCAACATATGAAACACCTCTTTATTTTGATGCTAAGTCTTTTTAGCATCAATTTTTGTTTGGCTCAGGCTGTCACAGGAACCGTTACGGATTCAGACGGGCAACCTATGGTCGGCGTGAACGTCATCGAAAAAAATACCACAAATGGTGATGTAACCGACTTTGAAGGCCGGTACAAAATTGCAGTGAGTGGCTCTGCTATTTTGGTTTTTAGCTATGTGGGCTCCACTAGCCGAGAAGTCCCCGTAAATCATCGAACCATTATTGACATCACACTCGGAGAAAGCGTCGGTCTGGAAGAAGTCGTTTTAGTTGGCTCCAGAAGTCCTAAACGAACCGCAATGGATACTGCAGTTGCGATTGACGTCATTGACGTATCAGAGGTCACTACGCAGGTTGGAAAGGTAGAAATTAACGAGCTGTTACAGTATGCCGCACCTTCTTTTAATGCCAACAAGCAATCGGGTAGCGATGGTGCTGATCATATTGATCCGGCATCTTTACGCGGGATGGGACCAGACCAAACCTTGGTGTTGATAAACGGCAAACGCCGGCATCAGTCGTCTTTAGTGAACTTGTTTGGAACCCGTGGTCGTGGTAATACGGGAACGGATTTGAATGCCATTCCGGCTTCCGCTATTAAACGTATAGAAATTTTACGGGATGGCGCTTCGGCACAATATGGGTCAGATGCCATTGCGGGTGTTATTAATATCGTGTTGAAGGATGTGGTGAATGAAGTTTCTGGAAGTGTCAATTACGGATTTTATAGCACGCATGCTGATGTCAATACCAGTGCGTTTCGAGAAGATGATTATGGCGTTTGGAATACTAAAGGCTTCCGTTTGGATACCAAAAAAGACGGCAACGCTATTGGGAAAGATAAAGATTTTGATGGCGGGTCTGTAAAAGTTACCGCGAATTATGGTGTTAAGGTTGGTGAGAAAGGTGGTTTCGCAAATTTTACGACAGAATATTTAAGTAAAAATCACACCTTACGTCCTACATTTGATTTTAGAAAAGGTTTTGGCGAATCGGCCATTGATGGCTTTAATTTCTTTGGGAACTTTGCCGTTCCTGTTTCTGAAAAAACAGAAATTTATGCGTTTGGTGGACGGAATTATAGAGATACCGACGCCTATGCTTTTACCAGAAACGATGGTGAGCGCGTCGTGGAATCCATTTATCCAAATGGTTATACCCCACGTATTACCTCGATCATCACAGATAATTCCATTGTCGCTGGGTTGCGAACAGAAACGAGCGATGGATGGAATATTGACATTAGCAACACTTATGGTATCAACAATTTCCATTACTACATTAAAGGCACTTTAAACGCATCTTTAGAGGGCGCATCGCCTACAGACTTTGATGCGGGTGGGCATAGCTTAAGTCAAAACACACTCAATTTGGATTTTTCTAAATATTATGAAAATGTTTTAAGTGGAATGAACCTCGCCTTTGGTGCGGAATACAGAACTGAGAACTTTATAATTTTTGCTGGTGAAGCTGGGGCTTATGGTACATTTACCGAAAGTGGTATTCTGATCACCGATCCTGCTACTCAAGTACAAGCTGAGGATGACGATGGAAATCCGCGTCCAGGAGGTTCACAAGGGTTTCCTGGCTATGCGCCAGCCAACGCGGTCAATCGGAGTAGGAGTAATGTTGCTTTATATGCCGATGCCGAATTTGATTTGTCAGAACAATTCTTATTGAGTGCGGCTGCACGTTTTGAGAATTTTAGTGATTTTGGAAGTACCATTAATGGGAAATTGGCCGCGCGCTTGAAAGCTTCAGATCACATCAATATTCGAGGTTCTGTCAGTACAGGTTTTAGAGCGCCATCTTTGGCGCAAATATATTATAACCTTCGATTTACTAACTTTATTGGTGGTAGAGCTAGCGACCAGTTATTGTCGCCCAATAATAGTCCAGTCACGAAATCCTTCGGAATCGGGCCGCTTGCAGAAGAAAAAGCGTTTAATGCGGCATTAGGTTTTACGGCATCGTACGGGGAGTTTACTGCCACTGTTGATGGCTATCATATTAATGTGAAAGACCGGATAGTTTTAACCGGTACATTTGCATCTTCAGACATTCCAGGAGTGGATTCTGCACAGTTTTTTGCTAATGGTGTGGATACCAAAACCACAGGATTGGATGTCATTTTATCTTGGAAAACACCTATTGGAGCAGAAAGTACTTTTGGCGCCACATTTCTTGGGAATTTCAATGACATGAAAATTGATAAAGTTCTTAATGGCAATTTAGATGAACAAACGTTCTTTGGAGAGCGTGATAAAGCGTTTTTATTAGCCTCGGCGCCAGGAAGTAAATTGAGTTTATCATTAAATTACAATAGAGGTTGGTTTGATGCTGGCATGACTTTGACGCGATTTAGCGAAATTAAGTTGCTGGATTGGCAAGCCGAAGAAGATTCTGCCGACTATGGTGGCTTTGAGCAGAAAATGATAGCAGCAACGGACGCCTATGGTGCAAAGATGGTTACCGACCTTAATTTAGGTTTTAAACTATCAAGTAATTTAAAATTGAATATCGGTAGCAATAACCTCTTCAATATCTACCCAGATCAACAAGACGATTGGTCTGAAAGTGGTGGGTATTGGGATGCCGTCCAAATGGGATTTGGGGGCGCCTATTACTATGCGAAATTGAATTACAGATTTTAATCCCTCCAGAGGGTTTATTCCCCGAGGCTGTTGGTTAAAAAATGTATAATACAAATCAAGCTGTGCACATCGCACGGCTTTTTTTGTTGAAACCCAGTCCAAAAGCAGTTTTTTATTTTCCCAAGAATTAATTGTTTCTCATGAATCCCTTTATTTCGTTGTAATTCAATATATGCTTTGTTGAAAACAAAACAAACTACAGCACCCTGAAACCTTAGAAATCCATATCGAAATCAGTACCTTTGATGCCGCTTAAAAAAAAGTTGATTTTCGCTTTAGCGTTTTTTATACAAAACTTATTTTCTGAACTTTTAATGAATTTAATCTACAGGTCATTCACTTAGATTTTTGATTCACTGAGATTTGTTTAGACATTCAGAATATACTCGAAAGCCTGGCCAAGTGTCTTTTTAAAGAATAATAAATGATTACTACAGATACCACTTTAAACCTTTTAAAAACCCATTTCGGATACCGTACTTTTCGGCCTAATCAAGAACAAATTGTCCACGATATCATCAACGGCAATGACGTTTTGACCATTATGCCGACGGGTGGTGGAAAATCGGTGTGTTTTCAGTTGCCAGCCTTGGCACTTCCAGGAACGGCGATTGTGATTTCGCCTTTGATTGCTTTAATGAAAGATCAAGTAGATGCGCTTTTAACCAATGGCATTCCTGCGGCTTATTATAATAGCAGTCAAGAGGTTTCTGTCCAGAATGAGACACTGAAAAGATTGCAAGCAGGCCACTTAAAGTTGATTTATGTGGCGCCAGAAAGTTTAAAAAATCTTTTCCCATATTTTTCCGATATAAAAATAAATTTAATTGCTGTTGACGAAGCCCATTGCATTTCGTCGTGGGGACATGATTTTAGGCCTGCATACACCCAATTGGGGTATCTGAAAAAGCAATTCCCCAATAAACCGATAGCTGCATTTACCGCCACTGCCGATGGGGCTACGCAACAGGATATTTTAACGCAATTGAACATTCGGGAGGCTAAGGTGCATTTGTCCAGTTTTGATCGGAAAAACCTTTATTTGGAAGTGCGACCAGGAAATGATCGGATCAATCAGATTATAAAGTTTTTGAAGACCAGGCCCGACGAAAGCGGTATTATTTATTGTTTAAGCAGAAAAGGCACGCAAGAAGTCACCGCGAAATTAAATAAAAGTGGCTTTAAGGCGAAAGCCTATCATGCGGGTTTAACCGCTGATAAACGCAACAGCATTCAAGAAAGCTTTATCAATGATAGAACGCCAATAATTGTCGCCACCATTGCCTTTGGGATGGGCATTGACAAAAGCAACGTGCGTTGGGTCATCCATTATAATATGCCAAAAAACATCGAAGGCTATTACCAGGAAATAGGTCGAGGAGGTAGGGACGGACTTCCGGCCTATAACATTTTGTTTTATTCGTATGCCGATGTGGTTCAGCTGCGGAAGTTCACAGAAGGCGCTTCCAACGCAGACTATCAAATCGCGAAACTCAACCGCATGCAGCAATTCGCTGAGGCTTTAAGTTGCCGCCGCATTGCTTTGCTCAATTATTTTGGAGAACATCATACCGAAAATTGCAACAATTGCGATGTCTGCAAATCACCGCCACAATATTTTGACGGAACATTACTTACCAAAAAAGTGTGTTCGGCGGTTTATCGACTGCGTGAACAAGAGCCAACCGGTATGGTCATTGACTTGCTAAGAGGCGCCCAAAACGCTCAGATATTGAGCAAAGGGTATCAAAATATAAAGACCTACGGTATTCTTAAGGATATTTCTTGGTTGGATTTACAGCAATATATCATTCAGATGTTAAATCAGGCGGTTTTAGAAATCCGCTTTCATGAAAACGGACGATTATTATTGACGCCTTTGGCCAATGCTGTTTTGTTTGAAGAGCGGCAAGTCCGATTGGCGACACCGCAAAAACAAGTGATGGCGACAAAAGAAGCAAGACCTAAAACCAAAATGAATTCCGAATTGTTCCAAAAACTACGCGATCTCCGTTTGGCTATTGCGAAAGAATCTAAAGTCCCTGCCTATGTTGTTTTTAGTGATGCGACTTTAAAAGATATGGAAGAAAGACGCCCACGAACTAAAACAGAATTTAAAGAGGTTTTGGGTATCGGAAAAGTGAAAGCAGAGCGGTATGGCAAATACTTTTTAAAGGCTATTGCGATGTTTGAATCGGAGAATTCTTAGAGCATTTGAGTTTTTTATTGATTGGTTTAACTTAAAGTATTTCTTGTAGTTACGCTTGATAAGTCGATTTTACACTCTTTGTTAATTAGTTTATCCTATATTTTTGAGTCAGCATTAGTCAAGGTTTCTGGTGTTATTAGGAATGCATTTCTAAAACTTTAGTTAAGGCTTTCCCACCATGGTTTAAACTTTTGGTTGCTGTCGTCAAGGTTCACAACTTCCCCAATGATTGGCGTTACCAAAGGGAATTTATAAGCTTGATTTAGTTTGGTCAGTTTAATCAAAGGTTCGTCCCAGGCATGGGTTGATAAGGTAAACTTAGAGGAGTGGACAGGTAAGATACGTTTTGCCCTTAAATCGTGGGCTGCTTTTAGTACTTCTTCAGGAGTCTCGTGAATGTAGGGCCAGGCTTTATTGTACTGTCCGTTTTCTAAAATAACTAAATCAAACGGGCCATGTTTTCGACCGATTGCAGCATAATGACTGTCATAGCCACTATCTCCACCAAGATACATGTTTAAAGACGGTGTCTGTATAACAAAAGAAACCCAAAGTGTTTTGTTTCTTTTGAAACTCCGACCAGAAAAGTGTCGTGCAGGTTCTATAAAAACCGTGACATCTTTTTTTATTTCCACATTATCGTGCCAATCTCTTTCTATAATTTGCTTAGGATCGTAGCCCCAATATTCAAAATGAGAACCAACGCCAAGCCCACAGATCACCTGTTTTACTTTGTCTTTTAAGGCGAGCAAAGTTTCATAATCGACATGGTCATAATGATCATGTGAGATTAGTAAATAATCTATCGCGGGAATGTCTGAAGCGGAGTAAGTATTGGAGCCTTCAAAGGCTTTTACTGTATTTGGTAGTGGCGAGGCATTTCCGCTAAAAACAGGGTCAACCAAAATTCGAATGCCATCAATTTGTATGAAATAGGAGGAATGTCCAAACCAGACAAGCACATTTTGTGCTGGATCCAGTTGGTGTAAGTCTGTTTGGATACTTGGAATCCTATCGGTAGGTTTTAGTCTCGGATGCTTTTTAAAGAACCGATCATATATGATTTTCGGGAAGGTAGAATTTTCTGCAAGTGGCGGTGTGTAACTCAGATTTTGGAATTGTCCGTCTTTATAATTTGGCGACTTTTTAATACGTTCCAATCTTTCGCCAGTAGGATTTTTACCGAATTTACTTTGTCCCATATATAACATTGTGGAGAGTGTAAGTATGCCCAGAATTATGAGAATGCTCACTGCTGTTTTTTTTAGAATTCTAATTAATTTCATTTTAATAAGCATGTCGAGGTGTACATGAAACCTTAGGACGACTTTCAAACTTTAGATATATTAATATACAGAAACGTGCAAGTTACGCATATCAGTCTTGATCACCATTCGTTGCAACGCGTTCCAGCAAAGATAGTCCATCTCAAATCCAAGAACAAAAGGTATCGGCGTGTGTTATTGTTATTCGGATTTCAATTTCAAAGAATCAAAGGAATCCGCTTTAATTCCAATCAATCCATAAGTTGTTTCTCCTTTTTTAATTGTTGTGCCGTTGATGTTATACTCTAGCATTTCTGTTTTAAACCTTTTATTTGCCGAACTAGCGGCAATCATATTTCCTCCAGCCAATCCAGGGCCAATTACTAATCCTATTGGCGTAGAGCTGGTTCTTTGCTCAAATCCATTTGAATTTGTTTTTGAGGTATAAAAGTTGAGTGGGGTTAAAAGTAAATACCATAAATAGGATGCTGGACTTTGCTTTATGGTTTGAAAAGCTCTTTCATTTTCCATGACATAAATTTCATGCCCATTGCTATAGGTTAATTTGAGATCTCTTCCGAACATTAAATCCCTGTCAGAATTATTAGTGATTTTTACGGCAACAAGTTTGACTCCTTTTTTAAGTTCTTTTTTCGCATATTTTTTATGCAACAAGTCATATTTATATTCAAGTTTGACAGCGTCAGTTTCATTTGTCGAAATGTAATTAATGGATTGTGGATTAACCATTTTGTACCCAGATGCACAGTTTGTCAAAGTAGATAATGCCACGATTAAAAGGAACGTCTTGATAATTTTCATTAGTTTAGTTTGAAGGTTAATTTTTCTGTTAATTGGTTTGTAGTGTTGCGTATTAAGAGCGATCCATTATAAGTACACGACCCTCAGATCGGTAATTACTTCCTAATGAGCAAAGGTCAGACAATGATTTAAAAGCGGTAGTCAAGCACCAATAGTGATTAATTTTTCAGGAGGCAATGTAAATGATTAATTTAAAGTAAACAAGGGAGCCGATTGCCCTTTTGTAATTTTGGAGGAGGATAGCTAAAAAGCCATCTCAAAACGAGTGCTCACAAAGACTGTCTATATATTGCCTTAATGGGACGTTAAGGTTTGCGCATCAATATCGATGCGCATCAATTTAGCTGGAATTTTTATTTTTATGGGACCAAGAGACGCACTGAATTTTTCATTAGAAAGATATAAACGATGATTCGTCGGTGAGATCTCAAATAGCGCAATGCCTTCCACTTGATGGCCTATGGTTAATATATCTGCTATTTTTTCTGAGATGTTCCCCGAAAATATATCTAAACTATTTTGAGGAATATCATGGATGGTGTAGATAAATGGCGCTTCCGAAGTGCTGTAGCCTGCCAGATAAATGACACTTTCATCAGGAGAACTATCGGCACCCGTTAATAGTCCGTTAGTGTTAAAACTGCTTACCAATACAGCGCTATGGGTGCCGCTTGTTTTTGGAATCGCATACACATTCGTTTGATTATCGGTCCAGTTTTTGGTGAATACTAGGAGTTTATCGCCATAAGAAATGAGCCCTTCAGCATCCCAATTCGTCATGTTTGAGCGGCTCGTAAAATCAAGTTGATCGGCATAAGAAAAGCCTATGATTGCCGCTTGAACACGACCATCATTCGTGTTGTAATCTTCTTTTGATATTTTATAGATCTTTAAATCCGTTCTATTTCCAGCGTTGTTTCCTATATCGCCGATATAGATGTAGGACGCATCTTGGGCAATATCTTCCCAATCTACATTGGTAGCATTTGATATTTCAACAGTTCTGGTGATGAGACCTGTCGTGGGATGTATTTCATATAATTCCGCTTTTCCACCACTATCGTTATGCGTAATGATCTTGTCATTATAAAAAAGAAGCCCAGAACTTTCATCTAAAGCAGGTGTTTGTAAATTTGTAATGTCCAAAGCAGTCTGAGCGCTGCTGGTGAAAAGGCCAAGTAAGAAAATTAGTGAGGTAATTATTTGCTTCATTTTATGGGTGTATTGGGAATACGTAATAAAGTATTATTGAGAGTAACTCTTTATATTTTCTCTTATTGCGTACGTTTGGATTTTCAAGTTTTTCTTAAGTTTTGAAGCAATGATTCTGGGCTCTTATGATTTGGCTGCTTTTCGCCATATCTTTTCCATCAGGCGACCTTTGGAAGTTTTAAAGATAGCTTATCCTCAATAAGTTCTTGTGTTTTGGCTTCGTTAAAACCCGTGAGCCATTCAATGACCTCAAGTAGTTCAGCAGTGGTTCGTTCTTTTTTCTCAACTTTGCTGTTATAGTGGGATAAACCGAAGCAAATGTCATTTTTGCAATCTTATCATTATGTTCTTTTGTAGTCTGCATGTGTTTAATTGTGTATTGAAATGCTAAATTATAGAACTTTTAATATCTGTTTTAAAATGTCAATAACAAATGCCTTTAAATCGGTGTCATCTTAATTTAGATGCCTGGACATTAAAATTAGTTGAATGTTCATCAATTGGAACATAGTAAAGAATTATGCCACCACCACCGAATATCTTCGTTTTTAAAAGATGAAATATTTTCCTGTCGCTGATGTCTTTAAATAATGGCGAACCATTTCCTGCAATAATAGGGTGAATACAGAGTTGGAGTTCATCAATTAAATTTAGATTCATTAATTGTATGATTAAACTCCGACTGCCGACCAAAATGTCCTTACCCGATTGTTGCTTGAGTTCAGCAACTACTTTTTCAAGTGGCTGATGGGGTAGTTTTGCACTGTGCCAATCCACATTTTTAAGGGTGTTGGAAAAAACAATTTTCGGAATGTTGTCCATCGCAACGGCGAAGTCATCCATTGATGTTTCACCAGAAGGACTTTTTGCCAAATCTCGCCAGTATTCCATAAGTTGATAGGTTATCCGTCCATAGAGAATAGTGTCGGCGTTTCGCAAGAGATCTGTATAATGTTGATGTATTTCATGATCGGGAAGGATTGCAGTATGGTCACAAATCCCATCAATGGTCATATTGATGCCGGCAACTAGCTTCCTCATAGTGTATGTTGCTTTTAAATGGATTATTTTATTATCTCATGGGTTTCTAATCGCTTTGTTGTAAGTGTCTTATCTACAGGTTTTCAAAGTTCTATTTTGCCATCTGCTTCCATAATGTGGAAGAGATTTCCATAATTAGATATTTCAATAGCGTCTACTATAGTCTCGCCATTCGCTTGTCACTTCAGGATTATCTGAGAAAAATAAAATCCCAACCATTTTTGTTTTGGGGAGATAACAAAGATACCATTGCTGGCACAATTTTCACATGTCTAATCTGTTAAAAATGAAGGCTTTTAACAAGAAACAAATAGTAGTGACAAGTGGTATGAGATCCGTATATTTTCTTTTTAATATTATAAAACCCATGCGTTACTAAAAGGATGGGAACTTCAACTTTTGTCTATCTTGAAATTTGATGAGGTTTACTCCTTTAAGCCTTCATTTATGAGTATTTTTACAACACTATTATTTATAAGGAATTATGCAGCATCTTAAAGAAACAGCGAAGGATAAATCACAGCCTAAAATCACAATGAAACACGCTTTCAGAACGATCATTTGGCCACGACGAAACATCGTTTTTATTGGTTTAATATTGATTGTGATACGAAGTTTGTCCGGTTTGGTTTTACCGTGGCAAAGTAAAGTTTTATTGGATGATGTGGTGCCGCACAAAGATTACTCCCAATTATATACCCTTATTGCTATAGTCATAAGTGCCATAACCATACAGGCCGTAACTTCTTATTTGCTGACCAGAATATTAAGCGTACAATCACAATATTTAATCAGCGAATTGAGATGTCAAGTACAGAAAAAAGTATTGTCCCTGCCGATTAGTTTCTTTGATAATGCCAAATCTGGTGCACTGGTTTCACGGATAATGAATGATGTTGAAGGTGTTCGAAACTTGATTGGTACAGGTCTGGTACAATTAGTGGGCGGTTCATTTACCGCCATTGTGTCCTTGATTATTTTGATAAAATTAAACGCTTGGATGACACTTTTTGTGTTCGTACCCCTATCAATATTTGGTTTTATAGCCTTGAAAGCCTTCAAATTCATTCGTCCAATTTTTAGACTGCGGGGTAAAATCAATGCCGAAGTTACTGGACGCTTGACCGAAACACTCGCGGGCGTTCGTGTGATTAAAGCATTTAATGCAGAAGAACAAGAAAATATTGTTTTCGAAAAAGGGGTTGACAAATTATATCAAAATGTCAAAAAGAGTTTAACGGCAACCGCTTTGATGACCAGTTCTTCCACGTTTTTAATTGGCGTTGCCACCACCGGGATTATGGGAATTGGAGGTTATTCCATGATGAATGGCGAAATGACCGTAGGTGATTTTTTATTCTTCACTTTAATTCTTGGTTTTATGATCGCCCCGATTGTGCAAATGAGTGATATTGGAAGTCAGCTCACTGAAGCCTTGGCAGGTTTAGATAGAACGGAAGAACTGATGAATATGACCGCTGAAGAAGATGATAAAGAAAGAACGATTCCATTGCACACTTTAAAAGGCGATATTGAATTTAAGGACGTTTCATTTTCTTATGGAGAAGGCAAAGAAGTATTACATGATATCAATTTTATTGCGCCCGCGGGCTCTGTAACAGCTTTGGTGGGAAGTTCCGGATCTGGGAAATCGACCATTGCTGGATTGTCGGCGACATTTTTAACGCCAAAATCAGGTCAGGTCACGATTGATAATCAAGATTTATCGAAAGTTAGACTCAGCAGTTACCGTCAGCATTTGGGCGTGGTGTTGCAAGATGAATTTTTATTTGAAGGCACTATTCGTGAAAACATCATGTTCCCAAGACCTAATGCCACGGAAGTGGAGTTGCAAAATGCGGTAAATGCAGCGTATGTCAACGAGTTTACCGATAGGTTTGATGATGGTTTAGATACCTTAATTGGCGAAAGAGGGGTAAAGCTTTCTGGTGGTCAACGCCAACGCTTAGCGATTGCCCGTGCTATTTTGGCCAACCCGAAAATCATTATATTAGATGAAGCCACCTCAAGTTTAGATACCGAAAGTGAAGCGTTAATTCAGAAAAGTTTAGCCGAACTAATTAAAGACAGAACCACCATTGTTATCGCCCATCGTTTAAGTACCATTAAAAAAGCAGATCAGATTTTGGTCATCGAAGCTGGCCATATTGTCGAACGTGGTACACATGACCAATTGATTGCGAAAGAAGGTCGGTATTATGAATTATATACCTATCAATCCAAAATATAACGTGTACAGTTTATTTTTTCGTTGGCGTTGCCATTTTATAAGTCCATGCGGCCTGGGCGAGCGGTATGGGCTCAGTAATAAAATATGGTAAGTTCACTATTGAGCTAAGTTGTAAACCACTTTCTTAATTAAAGCCAAAGTAGCTTTCATTAAGGCATAAAACAATCTGTTCGTATTATTTGTGCCGTATGTCTTATTGAATACGGCACCTGTTACATACGGGTCCTTCCAAGGGTTTATTGTTTTCTACTATACTTCTCCGTTGTACTTTGGATCAAAGTCTACCATCCATTCAATTCCATATTTATCTCTAAACATTCCAAAATAAGAACCCCATGGACTGTCGTCAATAGGAACTTCAATAGCACCGCCGCTTGATAGTCCATTGAATAATCGGTCGGCTTCTTCACGGCTTTGGGCGCTCACAGATATTTTAGATCTGTTTTCATTTTCATTGACGCGTCCCATACTTTCGGGAACGTCATTGGCCATCAACACGTTTTTTCCAATGGGTAAGGCAATGTGCATTATTTTATTGGCTTCCTTTTCCGCCATTGGATTCTCCGGGCAGGACATATCTTTGAAACGCTTAACCTGCGCGAACTCTCCGCCAAATACAGATTTGTAAAAGTTGAATGCTTCTTCGGCATTGCCATTGAAGTTGATGTAAGGATTGATAAGTGCCATAATATTGTTTTTTAAGGATTAGGTTCATTCGGTTGTTCCTTTGGGAATTTTGAAATGTCCATATAGAATATTTCCCAGGTATGGCCATCAAAATCCTCTAGGGTTCTTTGTTGCATAAAGCCATAGTCTTTCATTTCAGTTGGTTCTATGCCTCCGGCTTTTAAGCCAGCTGTCATGATGTTGTTTACGGTCTCCATGCTGTCTACTGATAATGAGTAAAGCGCTGCTATATGTGTATTGGTGTTGGCTATTGGTTTAGTGGCAAAGGAGGAGAATTTTTCATGGTTCAAAAGCATGACGTATATAGCATCACTCCAAACCATACATTTCCCAGTGTCGTCAGAGAATTGTGGATTGTTGGAAAAACCTAGTGCAGTGTAAAGCGCAACGGACTTGGCCAGGTCACTTACGGCTAAATTGATGAAAACTTGCTTGTTCATGGTGCATCAGTTTAAAGTTTTAAATTGAAACAAGGTCTTGCTTTAATAAAGCTGTGTCATATATAAGCGGCACTTGTGCAAAACGGTAAACACTAGGATTGACGCAAGCTAACAATGCTAACATTTTTTAGATGTTCACAGTATCACGCAATTACGACTGTTAAGTGGGCTGAAAATAGAGATTCGGGGAGTTGGCAAATGTACAATTACTTGCGCAATTATTTTATTTCTAAGATGTTAAAAGTTTAAACTTTTAACATCTATTGACAATTAGGAGTGAATTATGTGATTGTAAAGTTGATGTTATTCCTTTTTATTTTCAAAATGCCAACCCGAAGTTAGCACTGGTTTGCAACTAATGCTCGCGATGAGTCCTCGCATTTATTATTCGTATTTTCTAGAATTCCGACTCCACCATAAAAGCTTATGTTTTCATCGTCATTATGCACGAGAACTATTAATGGATATCCTTTTTGCGGTTCGAACATTTCCAAGTTTTTCTCTATTCCAGCTTTTGGATTTGGTCGGTCTTAAAAATATGTAAAGCTCACGTTTTTTTCGGTCGGACTGTCGAAGGGATCATTTGTGTTAATTCTCAATCAACAGTCTTTTTCTTTCATACCTATTAAGCATTTTTAGCAATGACTCAACTTAGCAACGTTTAATTCAAAAAATAAATAAATAAATAAATTGAAACCTGTCTTACTAAAGGTCGAATCTAAAAGCTATTCAAATGTCAAAACAATTCTATTCCAATCTTATGTCTTATTTAAGCTTTAGTGCTGATATATGAGGTTGAATTATTTTTATATATCACATTTAGAATTTTCATGTTTCCATATTGTAGTTC
>JBARDR010000320.1:0-1780 GCA_049795335.1 Gelidibacter sp.
ATTTTGGAGGCAACAATTGTGATGCCATGGTCAGGTCACTTATGATTAAATCATAAACTTCTCTGACTGGGGTTCTTGATGGAAACAAATCATCATCAGAACTTAATGGGACTGTGGTAAGCGGAACATCTCCAAAATAGCGTGCTAAAATGAAATAGTAATGAGCTCTCAAAAAATAAGCCTCACCCATGGATCTATTTTTTACATCTTCATTGATGTCAAGCGTAGGTGCGGTCTTCAAAACGATGTTGGCCATCAAAATACCTGGCCAAGGACCGCGCCATAAATCTAGTACTCCTGCATTATCAGGTTGTACTGTGAAGCTCGACATGTTTTGGGTTTCAATGCCATCAGTTCCACCTCCGGCACCTACAATACTATTTCCAGCCATAATATCGGAAGTCCACATTCTTAGATTGTATAGTTTTGGCCATTGCAATGGTTGATAAGCGCCATTTACAACCGTTACCAATTCCTCAGCTGTTTTCGGATAGTTTTTTGTGTTAATGGTATCTATGGGTTGTTTATCTAAAAAATCATCACCACAACTACTTAAAAAAAGTATTACAATTGCGGCCATATAATATTTTGGGTTTTTCATAATTCTTATTTTTAAAATCCTAAAGTTGCTCCTAAAGTGAATGTTTTAGTTATTGGATAAATGTTATTGTCGATCCCGTTTGGTCCAACCTCTGGATCAAAACCTGAATAGTTTGTGATTGTGAATAAATTTTGTCCGGAAACATATATTTTCACTGAACTGAAAAGTGCATTTTGAAACCTTTCCAATGGAATAGTATAGGACAAATTCACGTTTTTCAATCTTAAATAAGAGCCATCTTCAATATATCGTGTTGATTGTCTGTTATTGTTGTTGGGATCTCCAAATACAGCTCTCGGAACCGTATTGCTTGTTCCAGGCCCTCTCCATCGATCCAATACAGCTGTGGATTGATTGGTAGTGACCGACATGTTTTCAGTATATAGACGGTTGGCATTAAATATGTCATTCCCGTAAACCCCTTGAAGGAAGATGCTTAAGTTAAAGTGTCCAAAACTAAAGGTATTGTTCAATGAATAATTGAACTTTGGGTTTGGGTTGCCAATAAAAGTTCTGTCAGTATCGTTAATTATACCATCACTATTTAAATCTTTAAATCTGATATCTCCAGGCGATGTGCTGTTGGCGGGGTCGTTTCCAGGAATTTGTATAGCATGGTTGTTTACTTCCTCTATTGTTTGGAAAATCCCATCTTGTACAAATCCATAAAACACATTGATAGGTTGGCCTGGTTGGATTCTTCCTAAAGAATAATTCAAACCAATACTCCCGGTAGTTAACGGAGTGTTGCCATTGATGTCTATGACTTCGTTTTTGTTATAAGCAAATACAAGGTCTGTGGACCATTTAAAATTATCTTTATTTATGTTATATGTGGTAGCAACCAATTCAATACCTTGATTTCTGATTTTACCGGCATTGATAAATGGTACGTAAATATCCGAATATCCTGAGGTTACCGGAACCGTTTGTGGAACCAGCATATCTTCTGTGTTTTTTACATAGCCGTCAATGGTGATATCCATAAACTTGTTGAACAGTGTCCCATCTATTCCAATATTAAATTGCTTCTGGGACTCCCATTTGACATTAGAATTTGGCAGCACAGTAGGAACAGCAGCACTTACAAAAACCCCGTTGAAATTGTATAAATTGGTATTATAAGTAGATGCAAAGGAATAATTGCCGATATTTTGATTGCCTGTTACTCCATAACCT
>JBARDR010000321.1:0-1508 GCA_049795335.1 Gelidibacter sp.
GACCCTATGATGGGTATGTATGAAAATTACTTTATAGAAGCGATTGCGATTAGAGAGCAATTTCCAGCAGGTTCCCCTTCTCCAACGTTTAAAAACTACGAGAATTTCGAAGGCGGCACAACTTCCTTAGATGATTTAAAAGGGAAATATGTGTATGTTGATGTTTGGGCGACTTGGTGCGGACCTTGTATTGCTGAAATTCCTTCCATAAAAAAATTAGAAGCACAATACAAAGATAAAAACATTCAATTTGTGAGCATTTCGGTTGATGACGCCATGAGAAGTGGCGGTGGCGATCTGGAAGTTGCTAAGAATAAGTGGAAAACAATGATCAAAGAAGATAATTTGGTTGGTATCCATTTGTTTTCTGATAAAAACTGGGAATCAGATTTTGTTAAAGGCTATAACATTCAAGGTATTCCAAGATTTATTTTAATTGATCCCAATGGCAATGTGGTAGATGCGAATGCACCAAGACCATCAAGCAAAAAATTGGTAGAGTTATTTGATAGTTTAAGTATTTAAACTATCATTAGTCTTTGAAAAACCGCACTTTTATCAACTATTAAAGTGCGGTTTTTTTTTTTTGATATTTTACACACCCGTATCTGTTTGGACTTCTTCCGAAGGTTTTGCAAACAAGTCAAGATAGGCTCGTCCCAAATAATCAATCACATGACTGGCGGTCATACTTTGATAGCCATAATCTTCCACGGCGATATCTGCCGATTTACCATGTAAATAAACCCCAAACAAGGCTGCGCTCAAAGGTTCGTAACCTTGACAAATAAGTCCGGTTATGATGCCCGTCAACACATCACCTGTACCTCCTGTTGCTAATCCAGGATTGCCGGTAGAATTAATATACAATTTATCACCAGAAACGGTAATGGTATTGGCACCTTTAATAACGAGAATACAGTCATGGTTCTTTGAAAATGCTTTCACTTTTTTCAACTTATCGAAATCGTTCTTCCATTTGCCAATAAGCCTTTCCAATTCTTTAGGATGCGGTGTGAGCACCGTTTGAGGTTTCAATAATTTCAAATCATCTTTATGACTTGATAACAGATTTAGCCCATCAGCATCGATTACTAAATGTGCGGTGTTGGTAGCTAAAAACCGTTGAAATGCAAGATGCGTTTTTTCATCCACTCCCATTCCCATACCAATTCCAATCGCAGTTGGCTTAAAGTCAAATGTAATAGAAGTTAGCTTCTCTTCATTAGCGTCCGTAATGACCATGGCTTCAGGGAAAGCGGATTGCAAAGGGGTATATCCACATTTAGGAATATAAGTAGTCACCAAACCCGCGCCAGCTGCCAATGCCGCCTTTCCGGAAAGGATGATCGCTCCTACTTTGCCATAACTTCCACCAATTAACAATCCATGGCCATAAGTGCCCTTATTCGAAAACTTTTCTCTCGGTTTATAGATGGGCAACATTTCATTTTTACCCATCAGCTCGACCTCCGTTTCGGTGTTTTGCAAAAAATCAGGATCAATAC
>JBARDR010000322.1:0-3701 GCA_049795335.1 Gelidibacter sp.
AAAAATAATTGATGACGGATGTCATTGGCTTCAAAAAGTGCTATAAGATTTGGTGAAGCTACATATTTTCTATAATCTGAAACGGATGTGTAACCATAGTATGCACTCATAGAGCCACCGGCGATTCCCTCAGGATCCTTAGGTAATGAAAATTCTAAAAGCGATTCTGAAATAGCACTATCCTGTTTTTCCCAATCCGAGACGTAGTTAGAGGTGCTTGTCAAGGTTATATTTGAGGTTTGCAGAACTTCTGTTGCGGTATCAAAGGCCTTTTGCCAGTTGTTCTGAGATAAATAAACCCGTGCTAACACTGCTTTTGTGTTGATGGTGTTAAAATAGGAATAGTTTGGACCCTCTTGAAGTTGCTTGCCCGTATATTTGGAAAGTGCATTTAATAGATCCCTCACGATTAGTTCATAGGTTTCTTTAACGGTTTTTCGAGCGGGATAAGTAATGCCGTCAGTAAGTGTTACCGTATTGTAAATAATACCTAAATGGCTTGCATCTGGAGTGAAGTTGAAGTTTTGCGCGTAAATCAACGTTAAAAGATAATGTGCGTAGGCTCGCATAGTCAGCGCTTCTGCGGTGATTTGATTTTTTTCTTCATCCGATGCATCGGTTAATAGTTTTACATATTCCAAAATTAAGTTAGCCTGATTGATGATGTCGTAACTATCAGCATAGAATGACGCAAAATCACTGTTTAGAGCTTCGTCTTGAAAATCATAAAGATGTTCAATGTTTATTGGTGTGGTAATTTTGCCTTGGCTATTGCCGGAAAGTGTTGGAGTAAAAGTAATATTCCCACCTTGTAAATCTGCATATACGGCAAAGCGCTCACCCCTAACATTTGCTTCAATCGAGGCATAAGCGCCATTTAAAGCTTCAATAACTCCTTTTTTAGAGGACAGTTGTTCTGTGATGGAAGTTTGCGACCCTGGTTCTTCATCCAAGAAGTCACTACAAGCGAAACTCATTCCCGCTAAAAGAGTTAAAATGATGAGGTATGAGAGGTTGTTTTTTGTCATTTTCTTAAAATTTTGTATTTAGTCCTAATGAAATTGTTCTTGCTTGTGGATAGGTAAACCGGAATTCTCTAATTCCATTTCTGTCTGCGGGACTTTTTTCTTTGTACCAATAAAAAACGTTAGAGGCATCTACAAAGAGAGACAGATTATCTAAAAAAGATATTTCTTTTACAGGGATGCTGTAGCTTAAATTAATATTGCTGATTTTTAAATAAGTAGCATCGTATAAAAATTTACTCTGATTAGCAATAACAGGATTATTGTTGGTTACGGTAGGTTGTAGGGCTACATCTCCTTGTTGACGCCAGTAATCGTAGGCATTAACCGACAGATTTCTATTAACAGTGATATTATAATTTGAAAGCAAATCATTGGAAACTAAAAAATCGCCACCAATTTGAAATGTTCCTCTAATGGAAAGGCTAAGTTGGTTGTTAAAAGAAATTGTATTGTTAAAGCCTCCGTAGGCATCCGGTTGACTGTCGCCAATGGGTCTCCAGTCGGCTTTTGTGAAAAGGCTATTGTAGGTTACTGCATCGTAAATTTCTCCGTCTTTTTCTAACATATCTCGGCCTGTTGCAGGGTCAATTCCGACCCAATTAATACCCCAAATAGTAGAGGTGCTATGGCCGACTTTTTGTGCCAAAGCCCGTTGGGATGTTGAAAAATCGCTTCCTAGTCCTACAAGTTCTGTGACTTTACTTTCTAAGGTAGAAATGTTAAATGAAGTTGACCATCTCAACTTCTCCAGTTGTAACCACTTGATTTTTGAAGAGAGCTCAAAGCCTCGATTGTACATTGTGGCAGCGTTTAACTGGATAGAGCTATAACCTGTTTCAGTAGGAATGTCTCGACTTGTGATTAAGTCTTTTATGTTATCATAATAATATTCCAACGATAATTCGACCGTCTTAAAAATATTGACATCTATGCCAAGGTTGAACTTTGTGTTTTTTTCCCAGCTCAGGTGACCATTCGGTGCCGCTGAAGGTGATGCATTAATGAAACCATTATAACCATTTTGTGATACAGTATAAAGCCCTTTGCTGCGGTAAGAGCCAATTCTTGAATTTCCTGTGGTGCCATAACTCGTTTTTAGTTTTAATAGGTCAAGCCAATTAACGTTGTTAAGCCAATTTTCATGGCTTACAATCCAACTCACCCCGGCGCCACCGTTGTAAGCAATGTCAGAATCATTTCCAAAAACTGAGCTTTGGTCGCGTCTAAAATTGCCTAATAAGAAGTATCGCTTTTTATAATCATAATTTACCTGTGAAAATAAAGACACCCTAGCATTATAACTAATATCATCACTAAAGGTTTGATTGTTTTTACTTTCATCCTTAGCAGTTGCAGGATTGTCATCAATTAGAGCGTCTGAAATATTATTAAGAGCATATGGGTTTATGAAACCTCTGCCAGAAGCATAATTAAAATTAGCGCGATCTTTTGAGAGTTCAAAGCCAAGTAATCCATCAATGTGATGATCTTCATTAAGCTGTTTGTCGTAAAGTACTTGTCCTTGCCAGTTCCACTTTGTTGAGTTGCGCTCATTAATTAACCTTCGTCCGTAGTTAGGATATGTTTCTTCATTTAAAACAAAAGACCCGTTATAGCGTCCACTTTCATTTTCTCCAGAGAAGTAACGATCTTGCTTCTTATCTTTATAATCCAAACCAAAAAGTGATTTTAACTTTAAGTTTTCATTAAAATCATAATTAACATCGATGCTTCCAACTAATCCAAAACTTTTGGCTAAATTCTTGTTTTGAGCAATTGCGGCTAACGGATTTCCTAATCCAGCAACCCCAACCAAAGAAAAGTTTCCATCATCATTATACGGCGAAAGTGTGGGAGCAAAAGCGTAGCTATAGTAAATGTTTGTTGCTGTTTTTTGGATCATACTAGGGTTCATTGAAACGTTAATCTGTAGTTTATCTACACGATATCCTAAATTGACATTCCCATTATATTGTTCTGTGTTATTACCACGTTGTGGCTCTTCAATTTTAAGATAAGACATGCTCGCTCTATAAGATAAAGCTGAGGTTCCCCCTGAAACATTGAAATTGTATTTGTTGTAAATGCCTGTGCCATTGAGTAAATCAAACCAATTAGTATTGATTCCGTTATATGGAATTGCGGTATAGTTTGAAGTAGTGTTTTTTAAATACTCGTTTCTTAGCTCATTGTACTGTGACCCGTTCATATATTCAATTTGATTGATGGCACTTGATAGTCCTAATTGGGATGAAAATCCGAATTTTGCTTTTCCTTTCTTCCCCCTTTTAGTGGTAATGATAATAACGCCATTGGCACCGTCAGCACCATAAATACTTACGGCAGCAGCATCTTTAAGAACAGTAAAACTTTCAATGTTTTCTGGTGATATTTGGGCTAATGGATTGGATAAGTTTTCACTAAAGGCACCGTTAGCATCGAAGAAATTACTATCAATACCAATTTCTTCGCTCATAATTACCCCGTCTACAATAATTAAGGGCTGCGTTGAAGTGCCCAAATTAGCATTGGCTAAAGGGGTCAAGCTTCCTTGTCCGCGGATATTGATTTTTACTGGAGTGCCAACACCTGAGGTGTTTTCAATAAAGACCCCTGCAATCTGTCCATCTACAAGTTTATCAATACTTTCAGCTGCTTGTTCGATTGCTATAT
>JBARDR010000323.1:0-3991 GCA_049795335.1 Gelidibacter sp.
GGTTTAGCGTCTCCAGAGTCTGTTTTAGCAGCATCTCGGGGTGAGGTTCTTAAACCAGAAACTATTAATTATCGAACACACAAACCAGAAAGAGATGGTTTGTTCTGTGAGCGTATTTTTGGTCCTGTAAAGGATTTTGAATGTGCTTGTGGAAAATATAAGCGTATCCGTTACAAAGGTATTGTTTGTGACCGTTGTGGTGTTGAAGTGACTGAAAAGAAAGTACGTCGTGACCGTGTGGGACATATCAATTTGGTAGTTCCCGTGGCGCACATTTGGTATTTCCGTTCATTACCAAACAAAATCGGATACCTATTAGGATTGCCTTCCAAGAAATTGGATATGATCATTTATTACGAACGCTATGTAGTGATCCAACCAGGTAATGCTAAGAATATTGATGGTGAACCATTACAAAAAATGGATTTCTTGACGGAAGAAGAATACTTGAGCATTCTTGATTCACTTCCACAGGATAACCAATATTTAGATGATAACGATCCAAATAAGTTCATTGCAAAAATGGGAGCGGAATGCTTGATTGATTTGCTTGCAAGAATTGATTTGGCAGAATTGTCTTTTGAATTACGTCATAAAGCAAATACAGAAACTTCAAAACAACGTAAAACTGAGGCCTTAAAACGTCTTCAAGTTGTTGAAGCATTTAGAGATTCTAACCTTAACCGTGAGAATCTTCCAGAATGGATGATCTTGAAAGCAGTACCAGTAATTCCAGCGGAATTACGACCATTGGTGCCGTTGGATGGTGGTCGTTTTGCGACTTCAGATTTGAATGATTTATACCGTCGTGTGATTATTCGTAACAATCGTTTGAAGCGCTTGGTTGAGATCAAAGCTCCAGAAGTTATTTTACGTAATGAGAAACGTATGTTGCAAGAATCAGTAGATTCATTATTGGACAACACGCGTAAAGCATCTGCAGTTAAAACAGATTCTAACAGACCATTAAAATCATTATCGGATTCCCTAAAAGGAAAACAAGGTCGTTTCCGTCAAAACTTACTTGGTAAACGTGTGGATTATTCAGCACGTTCAGTAATCGTCGTTGGACCAGAATTAAAATTATTTGAATGTGGATTGCCAAAAGATATGGCAGCAGAACTTTACAAACCATTTATCATCAGAAAACTGATTGAGCGTGGGATTGTAAAAACTGTAAAATCTGCAAAGAAAATTATAGACAGAAAAGAGCCAGTAGTTTGGGATATTTTAGAGAATGTTTTAAAAGGACATCCAGTGCTTTTAAACCGTGCTCCTACGTTACACAGACTAGGTATTCAGGCGTTTCAACCTAAATTGATTGAAGGTAAAGCGATCCAATTGCACCCATTAGTATGTACGGCGTTTAACGCGGATTTCGATGGTGACCAAATGGCGGTGCATTTACCATTAGGCCCTGAGGCTATTTTGGAAGCACAGTTATTAATGTTGGCTTCTCATAATATCTTGAATCCTGCTAACGGTTCCCCTGTAACTGTACCTTCTCAAGACATGGTTCTTGGTCTTTATTATATGACCAAAGAGCGTAAGTCAACAGAAGACAAAAAGGTAAAAGGTGAAGGATTAACTTTCTATTCTCCTGAAGAAGTAACTATTGCTTACAATGAGAAGATGGTTGATTTAAATGCCTCAATCAAAGTAAGAGTAGAAGATTTAAATGACGAAGGAGAGTTAGTTAACAAGATTATTGAAACTACGACTGGTCGTGTATTGTTTAATGAAACAGTGCCAAGAGCAGCAGGATATGTCAATCAGGTATTGACTAAAAAATCTTTGAGAGATATCATTGGTGTCATCTTAAAGGTAACTTCTGTTCCTGAAACAGCTGATTTCTTAGATTTAATCAAAGATTTAGGTTACAAATTCGCTTTCCAAGGTGGATTGTCGTTCAGTTTAGGTGATATTATTATTCCTGCTGAAAAACAAACCATGATTGAAAGTGCCAATTCTCAAGTTGATGGTATTATGGCCAATTACAACATGGGATTGATTACCAATAACGAACGTTATAACCAAGTAATTGATATCTGGACCTCTACGAATGCTGAATTGACTGAATTGTCAATGAAACGTATTCGTGAAGATCAGCAAGGTTTCAACTCAGTATATATGATGCTTGATTCTGGAGCTCGTGGATCTAAGGAACAGATTCGTCAGTTGACCGGTATGCGTGGATTGATGGCAAAACCTAAAAAATCTAGTGCAGGTGGTGGAGAGATTATTGAAAACCCAATTCTTTCTAACTTTAAGGAAGGTCTTTCAATTTTGGAATACTTTATTTCTACTCACGGTGCTCGTAAAGGTCTTGCAGATACCGCTCTTAAAACGGCAGATGCTGGTTACCTAACACGTCGTTTGGTGGACGTATCTCAAGATGTGATTATCTACAGTGAAGACTGTGGAACATTAAGAGGTATTGAAGTATCCGCATTGAAGAAAAATGAGGAAGTTATTGAGAAACTTGAAGATAGAGTAGTAGGTAGAACGTCATTAAATGATGTTTATGATCCATTAACTCAAGAACTTATTATAAGTGCTGGAGAGCATATCGATGATGCTGTTGCAAAACGTATCGAAGGTTCTGCTTTAGATTCTATAGAAGTGCGTTCAGCATTAACTTGTGAAGCGACTCAAGGTATTTGTTCTAAATGTTACGGTCGTAACCTTGCAACCGGTAAAATGGTTCAAAGAGGTGAAGCTGTTGGTGTTGTTGCTGCGCAATCTATTGGAGAGCCTGGTACACAGTTAACACTTCGTACATTCCACGTTGGAGGTATTGCAGGTAACATTTCTGAAGAAAATAAATTGACCGTTAAGTTTGATGGTATTGCTGAAATTGAAGATTTAAAAGTCGTTAAAGGAACAGATAGCAATGGTGCTGATGTTGATGTTGTTATTTCCCGTACGTCTGAATTCAAATTGGTAGATGCCAAAACAGGAATCACTTTAAATACGCACAATATTCCTTATGGATCATTCATCTACTGCAAGCCAGGAGATAAAGTTAAAAAAGGAGATATCATTTGTTCTTGGGACCCTTATAACGGTGTTATTATTTCTGAGTTTGCCGGTAAGGTATCTTATGAAAACATCGAGCAAGGTGTAACATACCAAGTTGAAATTGATGAGCAAACTGGTTTCCAAGAGAAAGTAATTTCTGAATCAAGAAACAAAAAATTGATTCCAACCTTACATATTGAGGATGCTAAAGGAAACGTCATGCGTTCGTACAACTTACCAGTTGGTGCCCACTTGATGATTAACAATGGTGAGAAGATTAATGTTGGTAAAGTCTTGGTGAAAATCCCTCGTAGATCAGCAAAATCTGGGGATATTACGGGTGGTCTTCCACGTGTAACTGAGTTGTTTGAAGCACGTAATCCTTCTAATCCTGCTGTAGTAAGTGAGATTGATGGTGTTGTTTCTTTTGGAAAAATCAAAAGAGGTAACCGTGAGATTATTATCGAATCTCGTTTGGGTGATGTTAAAAAATACTTGGTTAAGCTGTCTAGTCAAATTCTTGTTCAAGAAAATGACTATGTTAAAGCAGGTATGCCATTATCTGATGGCTCTATCACGCCTAACGATATCTTGAATATCAAAGGCCCTTCAGCGGTTCAACAATACTTGGTGAACGAAGTACAAGAAGTATATCGTTTGCAAGGTGTGAAAATCAACGATAAGCATTTTGAAGTTGTTGTAAGACAAATGATGCGTAAAGTGAGGATCATTGATTCCGGTGATACAATATTCTTAGAAGATCAATTGGCTCATAAATCAGATTTCATCGAAGAGAACGATAAGATCTTTGGAATGAAAGTGATTGAAGATGCAGGAGACTCGAAAACTCTTAAACCTGGCCAAATCGTTACGACACGTCAGTTAAGAGATGAGAACTCAGTAGTAAGAAGAGAAGATGGTCAGTTGGCTGTTGCAAGAGATGCACAACCGGCTACAGCAACTCCAATAC
>JBARDR010000324.1:0-6172 GCA_049795335.1 Gelidibacter sp.
ACTCCCAACAGTTTAATGCCATAGAACTCAATGCGACTTTTTACCATATTTTTCCGCCAGAAATCTTTGCCAATTGGTATGAAAAAACGCCTTCTGGATTTAAGTTTTTCCCTAAGCTATATCAGGATATAAGTCATTGGAAACGGTTGAATGGTGTGGAAAAGGTGGTGGATGATTTTCTCTACAGTGCAGTTAACCTCAAAGAAAAATTAGGAACGATATTCCTGCAAATGCACAATAATTTTGCGCCCAAGGATTTTGATAAAGTGGAGGCTTTCGTAAAAGCTTGGCCGACAGAAATCCCGCTCGCTATCGAATTTAGACATACGGATTGGTATAATGATAAGAGTGTAGCTGAGAGGTTGTATAACTTATTGGAAACCTATGACATTTCAAATATCATTGTTGATACTGCTGGAAGACGGGATTTAATGCACATGCGTTTAACCAATGGCACTGCATTTATAAGATTTGTTGGCGCAAACCATGAGAGCGATTATATTAGATTAGACCAATGGATCGAGCGTCTTAAGGAATGGCAGCAACATGGAATTAAGGAAATTAATTTCTTTGTGCATCAAAATATTGAAAAAGAATCACCACTATTGGCGGCCTATTTTATAAAAAAACTAAATGCGGAATTGAAAACGGATTTGAAAATTCCGAACAAACAGGACGCTCCTGAACTATTTTAACCAACTTAAAAAACCAAATTTATGATGAGATTTCATACCCGAAAATGGGTAAAACCAGAAGATTTAAATCCTAACGGAACATTATTTGGAGGCCGGCTTTTGGCCTGGATCGACGAAGAAGCGGCTTTATACACCGTAATTCAAGTTGAAAACTCTAAAATTGTCACCAAATATATTTCTGAAATCAACTTTATGAGCTCCGCCAAGCAAGGTGACATTATTGAAATAGGAATGGAAGTAGTCAAGTTTGGACACACCTCATTGATCCTCAAATGTGAAGCTCGTAATATGATGACCCGAGAGACTATTCTTACGGTGGATAATATTATTATGGTCAACTTAGGAGATGACGGAAAGCCCGCAGCACATGCGAAAACTACAATCGAGTTTGTTAAAGATAGACTAAAATAAAAACTTTTAATTTGTAGTTTCTTACAAATTATGGGAAACCGTTAACAACCATTCTGTATTAAGAATCGTATCTTTATACAAACCAATTTAACACTTATCACAATGAAAAAATTAGGAATTATATTACTTATAGCTACGCTATTTGTATCCTGTTCACTCTCAAAGGTTGAGAAATCTGCAAGAAAAACAGTTGACGGCAATTGGCTACTCAATTCTGTGACTTATGATGCACAAGGGAAGTTTAACACACAATTATTTAATGATGCCACAGCATCCTGTTTTACCAATAGCCAATGGTTTTTTAGGTCAAATAACAGCACTGGCACCTATAATATTACAAATTCCGACTGTTCAACTGGCGTGAGAAACTTTAGATGGGCAGCCAATGAAATTGGTAAAAATAGTGGTGTTTTTGATTTCACTATGAAATTTACGGATGCAAAGAAAAATGATCTTGAAAAAAATACGGGATTCCGAATGAATTTGAGATACTTGGATGATAATAGCATGCAAGTTACCCAAACCATTCAATTTGAAGGAAAACCTTTTAATATCAACTTAAACTTTACCAGAACAACTTTATAAAACTTGAATTATGAAAAACACGATAAAAACAATAGCTCTATTATTTATGGTATGTGCACTAGTGAGTTGCGATGCCACAAGAAATGCTAACAACAAACAAAAAGGAACCGTTATTGGTGCTGGTGGTGGTGCCGTGATCGGTGGTGTTATTGGAAATAATGTCGGCAGCAAAAACAATTCGGCCTTGGGTGCTATTATTGGTGCTGTTGTAGGCGGTGTGGCCGGTAACTATATTGGCGACCGCATGGACAGACAGGCAGAACGTATTGAAGAAGAAATCCCTGGAGCGCAAGTAGAGCGTGTGGGAGAAGGTATCAATGTTGTTTTTGATGAAAGTAGCGGGGTGTATTTTGATACTAATAAATATAATATCAACAGTGCATCAGCGGCAACATTAGCTAAATTAGCAGATATTTTTAAAGAATATCCAGATACTAATGTCTTAGTTGAAGGTCATACAGATAGCACAGGTCCTGCTGATTTTAACATGACACTTTCAAAACAACGTGCGCAAGCAGTAACGTCTTATTTGTCTGGAAGAGGTATTTCATCAAGTCGATTTACAACCAATTGGTATGGTCCAAATCAGCCTAAATATGATAACACCACGGCAGATGGTAGAGCAAAAAACAGGCGGGTTGAATTAGCAATCATCGCTAATGAGCAAATGAAAAAAGATGCAAAGGAAAAAGCTGGTAATTAAAAACCAACTAGTTCCAAGATGATATATCAGCAGTCTTATTTATTATAATAAGGCTGCTTTTTTTATGTCTTATTTTTTAATTGGGTCAAAAATCGTTGGTGTTAATTCAAAAAGTTCCAAATCAAAAAAGTTGATGGACGAAAATATATGATCAAAGATATCAGACATGATAGATTCATATTTAACCCAGCGAATGTCATTGGTAAAGGCGTAGATTTCTAATGGAATACCTTGAGACGTTGGTTGTAATTGTCTTACCATTAAGCTCATCTCTTTATGAATGCCAGGATGAGACTCTATATATTTTTGTAGATATATCCTAAAAACACCAAGGTTGGTCAAGTTTCGACCGTTGACCAACGTCGTTGTGTCTATTTTATTGGTCCTGTTGTAGGTTTCAAGTTCAATTTGTTTATCTTCCAAATAACTGGTTATCAGTTGGATCTTCTTTAAGTTTTCAATTTCTTCATCCGTCAGGAAATGAATGCTTTTCGACTTGATTAAAATAGATCTTTTAATACGACGTCCACCTGAAGACTGCATCCCGCGCCAATTTTTGAAAGACTCAGAAATAATCGCATACGTTGGAATAGTGGTAATGGTCTTATCAAAATTTTGTACCTGAACCGTAGATAAATTGATTTCAATTACGTCGCCATCTGCACCATATTTATCCATCGTAATCCAATCGCCAATTCTCAAAGTATCATTAATGGCTACCTGAATACTTGCCACAAAGCCTAAGATAGTATCCTTGAAAATCAATAAAAGTACGGCAGATGCTGCTCCTAAAGTTGTGAAGAAACTTACAAACGATAAATTGATAAGCACCGCTAGGCAAGAAGCAAAACCAATAATCCATATAAAAAGCATGGCTACTTGAATGTAACTATCTATGGGTTTATCCTTTAATCGTGGTAAGGTTTTGAAATAAGATTCTAAACTTCTGAGTATGCTTCTTAAAATCCAAATGGTCAATAAAACCGAATAAACTTTAATAATAATAAAGAGAAAAGAGGTTAATTCAGGGTAATCATTAAAGACAAATCGAAACAACTTGATGGTCAGTAATAAAGGCACCAAATGAGCAATGTTTCGAGGGGTATTATGCGTAATTAAAAAATCGTCAAACTGTGTTTTTGTTCGTGATGCCAATTTAGTGAACGTTTGCAACAATATTTTTCTAGTAATTGCATCTGCAACAAAAAGAATAACAAGTAAAATGAAAAACAGCACTAGCATATTTAAGAATATGGCCCAGGGCTCAGCAAGACCAAATTTCACGAAATAATCTGAAAAGTAGTGACTGTATTTGAACATTATACTGTGGTGCTTAAATATCTCTTCTCAATAAAAAATGTAGCTAAAGGAAGCAACGATGCGAATAACACAATACCTAGAGTTTTAAAGGGCCATTTTAATTTGGATCCGACCAATAACGCTAGGAGAACGTAGGCAATGAATAGTAAACCATGGCTCATACCAATGGGGTAAAGTAAGGTTTGATAAACTTCTGGATAGAAAGGCTTGATAAATAACATGTTGGCAAACAGGACCAAGTAGGAAATGCCTTCTAAAATGGCAACAGCTTTGAAGCTTCTTAATAATGTAAACATGGATTCTTATTTTTTATGCAAAAATACCCATCATATCCTTTATTAACGAATTTTTACCGAAGTTTTTAAAGGAAAGATCTTGCTTGAAAAGCTTTGGACCCACTTATAATGTGGTGCCGATTAAAAGTAATCTTGATTTTTTATAATTCTAGAAAGCATCCTATTTAAAAGGAAGATAACTTCAGTCGGGTTGGCCTTTGCTTAAGTACAACCATTCTTTCTGCTCTTGATTTTGAACATGTTTGAGTTGATAAAAGTGGTTTTTCTCATAAAAGTGCTGGAGATACTCCTCTTCTGTCAACAAGAAATAGTTTTGATTAGGGTTTTGCGCTTTGAGTTGGTTGAGCCAAACGCTTCCTAAGTTCTTATTGCGCTGTTCTTCTGCAATCCAAATAAATCCTAGATACAAATAGCCGTCATCGAACAGTGTTTTCGCTTCGCTTTCAAAATACTCAAAATGAGGTGGCGACTTATAAAAAACGATGCCGCCACCAATTAGGACGGAATTTTTTTCAAGCGTATAAATTTTGGCCTCAGTTTTATAATCATTCCAAAAAGGAACAATTTCGTCCTGCCAATCCTGAGGAAGTATCTCAAAAAACGCCTGTGGATCATCCGTTAATTCACTGAAAATAAAATCTTCCATCATTGATTATAATAATCCCCAAGACCATAAACGGTCTGAATCTTCAAGCCATCTGTCGCCAATATCCGTTCGATAATACCCATTGTTCACGATGACGCTGCTAATGCGATTGTTCATCATTTTTTGTGCATCTCTCATGGTAATTCCAGTTCCTGTCACTAAAAGTGCAATACCTACATTTCCAGTAATCAACCATTCGTCATTTACTTTTTTGAGATGCATGGGATGGATGCCCTCTTTCATGTCTTTTTTGAAGACGACTACAGCATCTTTGGAAAATAATTCGAAGGTCTTTTTATCATCATAAGGAAAAGGAGGGACAACAATAAAGGCGCCTACTTGAAATCCCTTTTTTGTACTAATATCGAACTTTTGGCCTGAAGCTACTTTATACAGGAATTCGCCCATAGGTTCTGTGATACCTGCCCGCTGTATGAAAACTTGGGGATAGCCAAAACGCGAGGTAAACTCCAAAGGATAAATCCCGTTGCCATTGACAATACAATTGATATCAATGTGGCCGAGGAAATTGTGCTTAATCAAGGTTTGCTCAAATTTTTTCAAAGTAGCATCAAAAATAGGGGATCGGTTAACCCAGAACATACTAGAGCCCATTTCGCCGGTTGATACACCTAATTCTTTTGGGAATAGTTTTTTGTGTTCGAAGGTGACGTTGATGGGTTTTAAAAATTCATTTCCATTAAAAAAAGCAGAAACCGAAATTTCAACACCTTTCACTTTTTTTTGCAATTGAAAATTGCCAAAATCATCGCCCCATGATTTGTCATAGGCCTTTAATACTCGAATGACATCCAATCCTTCATCATCACTTCCTACAAATAAAAGCTGCTTGAGTTCTTGGGTTTCCCCACAAGGTTTAATCACATAGGCATCAGGATTTTTTTCGACATAGGTAATGGCATCCTGAAAACTTAAAAACTCTTTAAAAGGCAAGGTCTTTATTTTATGCTTTTTGAGTTCGTTCTGACCAAAATTCCGATCTAATTCAAGAAGATCGGTATAGGTGCTTCCGCCAAATACAATTTTGCCGTCAGCTCTTAATTGCTCACACTCTTCGCCAAAACCCGTGTAATCGAAAATAAGAATATCAGCCCACACTATATGTTTTTTCCAATCTTTGACTTTTTTGACAAAGCCTTTTCCAATCTCTTTCGAATCCTTGTCCGCTATATATAATTTAACATCATTGCCTTCGTTTTTTATAGCGTAGGCTAGGTCAAGAATTTCTCCCCAACGAGAAATAAATAAAAAGTTTTTAGGTAAGCTGTGGTGCTTTTTCACGATGGTTTTCGATAGATTATATGAAACGAAATTAGTTTTTTTTTGTATGCAAAATGCATTTGAAATAAAAAAAGACCGTTATTTCTAACAGTCTTTTTTCGGATTAATTAATTAAATTCAAATGTTATTGGTTTGAATCCATTAATGCAAAGAACTTATCTAAGTTTGGAAGGATCACGATACGTGTTCTTCTGTTTTTTGATCTGTTTTCATT
>JBARDR010000325.1:0-3856 GCA_049795335.1 Gelidibacter sp.
TCATGTTGGGTCGTACCGACCACACGAATGCTTAGTTATTGTGTAGCATATAAAAAAACAGAAACTGAATGAAAACATTTTACCTCATTATTGGATTAGTATTTATCGGAAATTCAACTTTCGGACAAACCAAAAATTTCATTGACCAACCTTACCTCGAAACTACCTCGAAAGTCGACACTTTAGTAAAACCAGATATAATTTATCTTGACATTCTGATTCGTGAAAAAGATGAAAGAAATAAAATTTCTGTTGAAGAATTAGAAGAAAGAATGGCTGAGAAATTAGAAAGTTTAGGGATAAATCTACAAAATCAACTTACTCTTTCTGATCTGTCCAGTAATTTTAAAAAGTACTTCCTTAAACAAAAGGATATTTTAAAAAGTAAAGCGTATAAATTAAAAGTCTTTGATGCTCAAACTGCGGGAAAAGTGATTGTCGGACTTGAAGATGTTGGAATTTCAAATGTTTCATTAGATAAAACTGAATATTCTAAAATTGAAGAACTTAAACTAAATCTTAAATCTTTAGCTGTTGAAAAAGCAAAGAAACAAGCTGATTTTTTGGTAAAACCTTTGAATCAGAAATTAACAAAAGCTTTGTTTATAACAGATAAATATTTTCAAGGCTATGATTATAGTGGAGAATTAAATGAAATAGTTGTTATGGGATATTCCGCAAAGAGAAGTAAAGAAGAATATAAACCTATTGAAATTGAATTTAAGCCAATAAAAGTTGAGACAGAAGTAACTATTAAATTTGGTATAGAATAAAAAAACGTGTGGCAACAACTAAGTATTCGGCTCGCCGATTATTCCCTACGGTCATGAGATCGCTTCGCTAAGTTGGCCAGAGCTGAATACTCTGTTGACGAATCCGGTTGATTTGCCGTCTTATGTGTAAAGCGTTAAGTGGAAAGAATGATACTCACAATTAAAGAATGGAACCGAAATTACAAACGGAAATAACAAACGTTTTACAACACTGGTAACCGTTGCACAACCCCATAATCCGTAAAAACAGAACTTATTTAAGTCCCTCAAGGGCTGTTTGATTTAAAACCATTTGCCAAATGGAGAAAAACAACCAGCAAAGCATAGATCATCATCTAATTTTGTTATTAATACTTCAAATTTGCAAATATCAGGATAAACTTTTTTGATTTTTTGAAATTGGGAGCAAAAAGTATTTATGAGTATTCCGAGAAATAATTGTTTCGTTTCAAATATTGACACAATTGAGAAAGATCTCTCCTGTTTGTCGCAAATATTTGCTAAATTTGCGACAAAATTAATGTGTTAAAATGTCCAGAAGTATTGAAGTACAGGTATTGAGCAAAATAAAGCGAAACCCAAAGGGTACGCTTTTTTTTGTGGACAGTTTTGCCAAAATCAGCAATGCCAAAGCTATAAACAAAGCGTTGGAGCGTTTGGTGAAATCAGCCGAATTGGAACGAGTTGCCACAGGCATTTATACGCGTCCTGCCATTGACGAATACATTGGTAAAGTATTGCCGAGCATTGAAGAAATTGCAGTTGCCATTGCAAAAAGGGACAGAGCTACGATTGTTCCCACAGGCAGTTATGCAATGTATAAATTGGGATTGACAACCCAAGTTCCGTTAAATATTGTTTTCTATTCCGACACTTCGGCACGAAAAATTAAAATCGGCCAACAAACCATTACGTTTAAAAAAGCAAGTTCTAAAAACTTGGCATTCGTTGGCGAAATCAGCACCCTGGCTATTCAAGCATTACGGTCAATAGGCAAAGATCAAGCAACAGCGGAAGAAATAAAACAGATAAAGAAGATTTTGAAAAACGAATATCCAAAACACCTGCAACACGATTTGCAGTTAGCACCTGTTTGGATCAGAAAATTGATTGCGAGTAATGAATAAGTTTACACATTTGTAAGAATGGTTTCAGTTGCCAGACGAAACAAAAATCAGGTTGTTTACAGAAACAAGCCGACAAGTAGGTTTGCCTTCATCATCAGCCACAGAAAAAGATTGGTGGGTAGTGCAAACCTATAACGGTAGTCAAAATTTAAGGAAAATTGTAAAGGCTTTTTCGTTTCTGAAGAATTAAACAATCTTGGATTCGATGAATAATCAAAAATCAAGGTTAATTCTACATATAATGATTCTACACGTACAATTGACTTGTCAGATACTATGAGATTTAAACCATACTATGAAGTCCACATTGACATTAAAGGTAGTTGACATTCAGAATTTAATTCAATAGAAAAAGAAGCGTTAAAACTTTTAGTAGATTTTAATTTAGAATTGTACTAACCAGACAAAATAACACTTGTCCTGAGGAATAGCCTGCATAGGGAAATCAAATATTTGGAGATGCTATTTTCCTTCTGTTTTATGGGGTTGTGGTTGTATGATTATAAATTCAATAAGGACATACGCTTTCTTAATTGCTTCACATATACGATCAATGGCGGCCGTCAGTTCTTCTGTATTTAGGTTAGGTTTAAAATCAACCATCAACATTAAAACCACTTCTTCGGGCGATTGATAGGTAGATAAAATGTTATTTACTTTAATAACTGCTTCATCTCTTTCCGCCAAGTCTTTTATTTTTTGTTGCGTTTCCGGAGCAATGCCTTCGCCCAATAACAGACTGCGGCTTTCCCGTGCCAGAATCAACGAAGCAAAAATGAGTAACAAACCAACAAGTGTTGAAGCAACACCATCCAAAAATGGAAGATTGAAAGCATGGCTACAGACCATTAAAATAAAAACAATAATAAGTCCGAACACAGCGGCTCCATCTTCAAACAGAACTAAAAAACTGGCAGGGTCTTTACTTTTAATGATCGCTTTCCAGAAAGACTGATCACCTTTGGATCTGTTAAATGCTTTTATGGCAATCAGAAACGAAAGACCATCGAAAACAAATGAAAAGGCAAGTACAATATAATTCCATCTTGGATTGCCTAAGGGTTCAGGGTGAATGATATGTACGATGCCCTGATAGACAGATAGTCCACCTCCCAATCCAAAAATTAAAATGGAAATAAAAAACGACCAGAAATACAATTCTTTGCCATAACCGAAGGGCCGTATTTTATCGGGCGGCTTTTTACTTCGTTTAAGTCCATATAAAAGAAGTAACTGATTGCTGGTATCCACTAACGAATGAATACCCTCAGAAATCATGGATGAACTATTAGTATGTGCACCCGCTATGAACTTTATTGCCGCAATTAATATATCGGCAATCAACGCACTATAAATGGATGCGTAGTTTTTTGTTGTAGCAGCAGCCTTCATGATCTGTTAATTAGATGCCGAGGAATTTTTGATGGTGCCTGAATAGTAATGTTAGATATAAATGTCATCACTACTAACTCTATTTCCTAACTCAGGGCACTTAGGTTCGTGATTTGTTAATCAGGCAGGTTTTGCAGTTCATAAGAATGGGTATAAATTTCTATCATATTGCCAAACGGATCGTGGGTGTACACCATTTTATAAGGTTTTTTACCCGGAGCCAATTCGGTAATGGGAGATGCTTGTTTTCCACCGGCAGCTACAATACGTTTCACCAGCCCTTCAATATCAGGATCCTGCACACAAAAATGAAACACACCAGTTTTGAAAGCTGTGTTCACCGATTGGGGTGCATCGTTGTTGGCAAATTCAAAAATCTCAAGGCCAATACCATCGGCCGAGGAAAGATGGGCAAAGCGAAACTGCTTCCAGCCCATGCCATATATGCCTTTGCTAATCTGGCTAAGTGGATTGTCTTCGTTTTCAATTACGGTTATAGGCCCTGCAATATGATACCAGCCCATTACATTCAGGTAAAAATCGAGTGCCTGATCAAGGTTAGGC
>JBARDR010000326.1:0-6727 GCA_049795335.1 Gelidibacter sp.
GGGTTCAAAGAAGAGATTCAGCGTTATATTGCTGATGGTATTACTGAAGACGAGCTTAAAAATGCCGTAAATGGATGGGTGCAGGAGCAGAATGTATCCAGAGCTAAAGACGGGGAATTGGCTGGTGTGATCAATACCAATTTGTATTATGATCGCGATATGATGTTTCAAAAAAACATTGAAGAGGAAGTCAAAAAGCTAACGGTTGAAGATGTCAATAAAGTCATCACGAAGTATTTTAAAAACTTTGATAACTGGACGGTTGTCAATGGTGGCGATTTTAAAAGTCCTGAAATCAAGCAAGGGGATAAAAAAATAGATTAGCAAAAAATCGTTCAAAAATAAAGACCTGCTTCATCAGTTTTGACCTTGAAGCGGGTTTTTATATTTTTTAAATTCGAGTTTTCTGAAGTTCTTCAAAATTTGATAACTCATACAGATGAATGGTTATGAGTGTTTTGTGAGGCTTTTCGGCATGTGGATTATCTTCAGAAATAACTAAAATTAGATACTCTAATAACTATTTAAATTTTGTAAATTTGCCTGCGTTTAACAACGCATCATGGCAACTACTACAAAATACATATTCGTCACTGGAGGAGTAACGTCTTCCTTAGGGAAAGGCATTATTGCAGCCTCTTTGGCAAAATTACTTCAAGCGCAAGGCTACAGAACAACCATTCAAAAATTGGATCCTTATATTAATGTCGATCCAGGTACAATGAATCCTTATGAGCATGGTGAATGCTACGTTACGGATGATGGTGCCGAAACCGATTTGGATTTAGGACATTATGAACGTTTTTTGAATGTGCCTACAAGCCAGTCAAATAACGTAACTACCGGTCGCATTTATCAAAGTGTGATTGAAAAAGAGCGTCGCGGCGAGTTTTTGGGAAAAACCGTTCAAGTCATACCCCATATTACCGATGAAATTAAACGCCGTATCCAAATTCTTGGAAATTCTGGAGATTATGATATCGTTATTACCGAAATAGGAGGAACGGTTGGTGATATTGAATCCCTACCTTATATTGAATCCGTACGTCAATTAAAATGGGATTTGGGTGAGCATAATGCGATCGTAATCCATTTAACCTTGGTGCCGTACTTGTCTGCAGCGGGCGAATTGAAAACAAAACCTACTCAACACAGTGTCAAAACTTTGATGGAAAGTGGTGTTATGGCAGATATTTTAGTATGCCGTACTGATCGTGAGTTGCCGTTAGACTTACGCCGTAAACTGGCCTTGTTTTGCAACGTTCGTGAGGAAGCGGTCATTCAATCTATTGATGCGTCAACAATTTATGACGTGCCTAATTTGATGTTGGAACAAGGATTGGATAAAGTGGTTCTTAAGAAATTGGACCTTCAAAGTGATAAACCTGATTTGACACAATGGAATCAGTTTTTAAAACGACTTAAAAATCCTAAGAGTGAAGTAACCATTGGATTGATTGGGAAATATGTAGAATTACAGGATTCTTACAAGTCTATTTTGGAATCATTCATTCATGCCGGTGCTGAAAATGAAGTGAAAGTAAATGTAGAATCGATTCATTCGGAACATTTAACCGTTGAAAACGCTGCTGAAAAATTAGCGCATTTAGATGGTGTATTGGTTGCTCCCGGTTTTGGAGAGCGTGGTGTGGATGGAAAAATTGAGGCTGTTAGATATGTGAGAGAAAACAATATTCCTTTTTTGGGGATTTGTTTAGGCATGCAAATGGCCGTAATTGAATATGCTCGAAATGTTTTGGGTTTAACAAATGCCAATTCAACAGAGATGAATCCGCATACCTCTGATCCTGTCATTGATTTGATGGAATCACAAAAAAATATCACGGATAAAGGTGGAACCATGCGTCTTGGTGCTTGGGCTTGTCATTTGGAAGAAGGAAGCATTGTCAGAGATGTTTATAAAAAATCGGAAATTTTAGAGCGTCATCGTCATCGTTATGAATTTAACAATGCGTATAAACAGCAAATTGAAGAGGCTGGTATGAAAGTTACCGGAGTCAATCCTGAAACCGGATTGGTGGAAATTGTCGAAATTCCTGCCCATAATTGGTTTGTAGGTGTGCAGTACCATCCCGAATATAAAAGCACAGTAAACACTCCGCATGCATTATTTGTGGCATTCGTGAAAGCGGCATTAGATTATAAAAACAAAAAAAGCGGTGTCACTATGGCACAAAACTAAAATTGGATGCATTTTTGCTCTAAAAAATCATATTAAAAATAATTACCAACTTAAAAAGACTTATCGGATTTTAAAAACTCTCAAGTCTGAATATCAAATACATGGAAGAAAAGAAATTTGATCTCAATTCGATTATAGGATTCGTTCTTATTTTTGGGATATTATTGTTCATGCTATGGCAGAACCAACCAACTCCTGAGGAGCTTGCAGCAGAGGAATTAGCGAAAAAAGCGCAAGTAGCGGCAGAGAAAAAATCGGAAGTGAATAAAGACACTTTTGTTACCAATGCTGAAGATTATTCTAATACAACGGCTTCTGATTCCTTAAAGTTGGAAGCTTTGAAGAATCAATTGGGTGCTTTTGCTTATGCATCAACCCTACCATCTGCTAAAGTTCATGAGACTTTGGTTGAGACCGATTTGTTAGAGTTAAAGTTTAGCAATAAAGGAGGATATCTTTCTGAAGTAAAACTTAAAAAGTTTGTGAATTCTGACTCCGTGCCTATCTATATCATAAAAGATGGCAATGCGGCTTTTAATATTTCATTTTCAACAACCGATAACAGAAACTTAAATACCCAAGATCTTTATTTTGAACCAACGGTAACCAAAAATGGCGAAAACACGGTGGTTTCTATGAAACTTAAAGTTTCTGAAAGTAAGTTTTTGGAGTATCGTTACGAGTTGAAGCCAAATGATTATATGTTCGGTTTCCACGTGCGCTCACAAGGATTGAGTGATGTGTTCAACAGTTCACAGGAAGTTAATCTCGATTGGAAGATCAAGACTTATCGTCATGCCCAAAGTGTATCCTATGAAAATAGATATACAGAACTTATTTATGAATATGAAGGTGGTAAAGATGATTATTTAGGTCAAGGCAGTTTTAAGGATGACACCATGAAAGATGTTACTTGGATTGCAAATAAGCAGCATTTTTTCACTTCAATTCTTCTAGCTGATCAACCTTTTAAATCGGGCTATTTTACTTCAAAAAACCTAGTTGAAGATGAAGATATAGATACGGTTTTCACCAAAGCATTCACTAGTAAATTGCCGTTGGTGCTTGAAGGTGGTGAACTTAATAAAAGCATGGATTTGTATTACGGTCCAAGTGATTATAAAATATTGAATGGCTATGATAGAAATCTTGATGAAGTCTTACCCTTAGGCTGGGGAATCTTTGGATGGATTAACCGTTACCTATTTATTCCTTTATTCGGGTTTTTAGGATCCTATATGTCTTATGGAATTGCAATTGTGGTCATGACGATTTTGATCAAATTGTGTTTGTCATTTGTTCAGTACAAACAATTCTTATCTCAGGCAAAGCTTAAGATTATTAAGCCAGAATTGGATGCTATCCGTGAGAAATACAAAGACAACAAGATGAAAATTCAACAAGAAACAATGGCTCTACAGTCAAGAGCGGGTGCAAGTCCGTTGGCTGGTTGTATCCCGGCATTGATTCAGTTGCCCGTGTTTTATGCTTTGTTTCAATTTTTCCCGTCTGCGTTTGATATTCGTCAAAAAAGTTTCCTTTGGGCAGATGATTTATCGTCATATGATACTATTTTAGATTTGCCATTCAAGATTCCTTTTTATGGCGATCACGTGAGTTTGTTCCCAATATTGGCCTCTATCGCTATTTTCTTTTATATGAAAATGACTACAGGACAGCAAATGGCTTCACAACCTACGCAAGAAGGAATGCCGGATATGGCGAAAATGATGAAGTATATGATTTACTTCTCACCAATCATGATGTTGTTCTTCTTTAATAACTATGCCTCTGGATTGAGTTTGTATTATTTCATTTCGAACTTGATTAGTATTGGGATTATGATATTCATTAAGAATTTTGTTTTGGATGAAGAAAAAATCCACGCACAAATTCAGGTGAACAAAGCTAAACCTAAAAAAGAGAGTAAGTTCCAAAAGAAAATGAAAGAGATGATGGAGCAAGCTGAAGAGCAGAAAAAACAAGGGAAACGCTAAGTTTTTCTTCAAAATTCATTAAGATATGCCTCTGAGTTTTCAGGGGCATATTCGTTTTAATACGGTTTTCATTTTAGAAGCTATTTATAGATATGGAAGTTTTAAACGATAGGATTCGTCTTGATAAATGTCAGTTGATAAGTATCGCTATTGATTTGCAATTTCAGGATATTTTTCGACGGTATCGAATGAGTTGTTTTGCAATGGTGAATTAAAGACTATATGGGGATTCAAAGTCGGATGAAAATTGAACGGAAAGTATCTGGTTATTGTGGAGGCAGGTAAATGGGGTAGAAGCTGCGAAAATGTCCTTATGAACACATTAATACTTATGGCATGCGGCTGAATTCTGGAATTTACGGTATGCTAGTTAAAAGCATTAAAAAATGCCTCTGAGGTTTTCAGTGGCATTTTTGCTATCAATCAAAATTATTTAGGATTTAAATCTAAATAATTTAATTTGGTTGTAATGGTAAAATCACTTTATCAATAGCGTGCACGACGCCATTTACCGCTTGTATGTCAACTAAAGAAGGAATAATGTTACTCACTCTTTCGTTTAGATCTGTAATTGTAAGTTTTGCCGCGTTGATTATAACTTTTCCACCTAATGTTGAAACTTCGCCTGTTGGTAGTTTATCGGAAGTAATATTGCCAGAAATTACATGCTCTAATAAAACAGCTTGCACCGTTGCTGGAGGGATATCTCCCAAACTTCCAACTTTTAATTCTGTCAATAAGGACGCAAAAGCCGCATTTGTTGGCGCAAATACTGTGTATGGCCCAGCATTTCCAGCTAATGTCGGAATTAAATTTGGTGAAGGAGTTTGAGAATCTGCGGATTGTAAAGCAGCTACTAAACTAGTTAATTCTGGATTTGCAAGCGCGAAATCTACTATTGTAGGTAATCCAATAACGGCATCCACAATGTGAATAGTTCCATTACTTGCTGCAATATCTGCCTTGGTTACTTTGGAAACTCCGTTAAACTTAACATCGTCAGTAGTATTAAAGTATAAACTTAAGTTTTTTCCTCCAGGGCCTGTGGCGTTGGTTTTGGCATAACCTGACTTAGCTGTTGTTAATTCTGAGGAAGAAACCTTTCCTGAAATCACATGGTTTAATAAAATTTGAGATAGGACATCGGTTGGTACATCACTTAATTTGGCATAACCATTGTCAGCTAAAAATTTAGTAAATGCGGCGTTGGTCGGTGCTAAAACGGTGAACGGGCCTTGACCGCTCAAAACATTGACCAAGTTGCCATCGGCCGCTTTTAACGCAGCCACTAAACTGCTAAGGTCTGGAGAAGCCATTGCGGTCTCTACAATATCCATTTGTTGTGGCATCGTGTTATCATCGTCATCACTGCAGGATTGAAATCCTACCATTAGGAGTAATAACGGTAAAATCTTTAAGGTTTTTGAAATAATTGTCATTTTTTTGAGTTTATTTGTTCGACATAAAATTAACTAAACAGTTTTCTCTGTTTAACGAATTTACAAAATGATCAAACAAAACGTTATTTTAGGCTTATTTTTAACACTATTTTTAACACCTATGCTTGCACAGGATGTTATTAATCAACTGGATAGTAAGGGAAAGCGCCATGGTTTATGGAGAAAGGATTTTGATAACACTACTCAGCCCAGGTACGAAGGTGTTTTTGAACATGGCAAAGAGGTTGGTCTGTTCAAGTTTTATAAAATGGACGGAAAGAAGAGTGTGTTGAGTGCCACCAGAGAATTTTCCGTTGATAACAACAATATTATAGTGAAGTTTTATTCCTCCAAAGGAAAACTGATCAGTGAGGGTCAAATGGTTGGGAAATTATTTATCGGGAAATGGGTGTATTATCATAATAAAACCAATGGCATTTTGATTGTTGAACATTATAATGATCATGGACAATTAGATGGCGAAAGATTGGTGTATTATCCGAAAGGTCAACTGGCGGAGCAAGCCATTTATGAAAATGGCAAGCAAAACGGGAATTCAAAAGTGTTTTCTGAAAACGGTGTGCTTATTAAAGATTTTTTATATAAGGACGATATGCTGGATGGTATGGCAAAATATTATAATGCTGCCGGACAATTATTAGCCGAAGGTGTTTATAGAAATGATAAAAAACATGGGATTTGGAAATACTATGAAAACGGCGTTTTAACTGAAGAAAAGGATTTTACGGTGTATAGTAAGAATCCTGGGAAACAGTAATTCAGTGGGCAGTCTTCATTTGGTAGTGTAAGGGATAATTTCAATTTTTGAACTAAGATCTGCGAACATGTTCGTGATCTGTGGGAAAATAAATTTTGATTTCAAACTTCGATCCTTCAACATCAACATCAACATCAACTTCAATTTCAATTTCATTTTCAAATGAATCTTCGTAATTTTGCAAAATGAAAAGAGTAATAGTAGGACTTTCTGGAGGTGTAGATTCAAGCGTTGCTGCGTATTTGTTAAAGGAGCAAGGCTATGAGGTTATTGGCTTGTTTATGAAAAACTGGCATGATGATTCTGTGAC
>JBARDR010000327.1:0-5188 GCA_049795335.1 Gelidibacter sp.
GGCAGGTAATAAGATGCCACTTTTCCCACAACGACGGTATAACATATCGTTATAGCGATTCGGGTTGGCCTCGTAATTCTTGATGGATTGTTGATTGTTACTCATTTGTTGATGTGGAGTTTTATGAAAATGTTCGTTTTTTTTATGAACCTCAAATTTAATGAAAACTGCGCGCTTTCGCTCGCTAAAGTTTGGACACTCCCGAAGCATCGGGATCACTGATTTTCACAAATCATTCGTTTCCTAAAAAAAGGGTCTAAAGTATTTACTATAAATTTCACGGATGTAAAAGACTTTTAGCTGATTTAAAAAAACGGATTTCCGTTTTTATCAAGATAAGTGACGGTCATGGCCATCAAATCACTGGTCCTGTATTCTTCCTCCAATACGAGATCTAGCCTCTAAAATCTTTAAGGGAATGCCTTCGTTTTTCAAACGGCACGCCGTTAAAAGCCCTGATAGGCCATCATTTTGTAAAATTAATGAACTTAAAATCAATTTTTATCGACTAAGATATAAATTATCAAAACATATAAAAACCTTGTTCATTACGTTCTTAAGATGTGGTTTACCTTATAAAAACAGAAAAGCGAGGCCTAACCTCGCTTTTACAACGTTCTATGTTTGATCCCGAAAATTATCAGGATGGAATTTGGATTTTTATTTTTGAAATTTTATTCCCCCTACTCTTCCACCGTTTTTAAATTATCATCAGAGTTGCGGTCAATCAACTTATTATAAGGATCAATCCCAGCTTTTAAAGGTTTTTTATCCGTTATGATTGTAAAGGTATTGTCGCCAGGCTTCAACCATTTCAGTTTAAAGTACAACGGATTTTTAATGGCGACGCCGTCTTTTACAACATCTTCGCCAAACAAACCAACATCAACTAAGTTGTCCTTATCATCCACCTTCTCCTCTCTTCCTTTATTATCATAGTAGATTTTCTTGCTATTCACGGTAAACGTGGTTTCCCATTTGCCATTAGCCAACGCTTTTGTTTTGGCATTCATCACTCTATTTTCATACAATACAATCTCTTTAAAACCATCATCAACCTTATATTTTAAGGAGTCGGGCGTAACGGCATAAATGGCTTCATACAAATCTTCGGAGGTTGGATAAAAGCCTTGGTGATTGTATTTAAAGGCTTCCAAAAAGTTTTTCAAGCCTTTATTGACCACTTCCTCGCCCATGACATCTTGCAAATCATACATAATCATTGAGCCCTTTTCGTACCAAATATGCTGACCGGTCTCCACATCCATTAAGTTGCGTTCGGGTTTAAAATCAAATTTTCGACTACTTAAATACGTGTCTAAGGAGTTTTTCAAAAAGGATTTGATGCCGTTTTCGCCATACTCCTGTTTCATGGTCATTAACGAGGCGTATTCAGCTAAAGTTTCGGAAATGATATTAGCACCCGACGTATTGCTCGGCGTGACAATATGTCCCCACCATTGGTGCGCTACTTCATGAGACGTCACTCTAAACGCATAATTATAGTTGTCTGCTTTTGAGAAATCGGCCACAAATCCAAAATCTTCAGAATAAGGAATCGTCGTCGCGAACGACTGTGCAAACGTTGCATACGCTGGGAATTCAATCACACGAAGTACCGAATGTGGATATTCCAGAAAGTTTTTTGAATTGTAGTCCAAAGCAATTTTCACACCTTTGATAAAATATTCCAAGTTCCTGGTATGCTTTGGAGAATGGTAGATTTCGATGGCTACTTTTTTCCCACTCGGTGCTGTCCAAACATCCTTTTCCACATCATACGCTGCCGATACAAAACTGAAAAAATAATCCGTTTTTTCTGCTAGTTTATATTGAAAATAGCTGCGATCATTAGTTTCCCATTGTTTTACAAGCGTTCCAGGGGCAATCGCTGTTTGTCCTTTTGACGTACTTAAAACCGCTTCAAAATTCAAATAATCGCCATCTTCATTGAACAAGTTTTTCTTTAAAGCTAGACTATCCGTCCGTGGTGGATAGAGATAATCCAGTTTTTCCAGACCATACTTTTTACGCACGCCGTTGTCCACCAAGGTGCGTTGATAATGAAAGGAAGGGAAAATGGCATCTCTAAAAAACGTTCCATTGGTCAAGATATCCGTTTCAGCATCCGATGAAAATCCATGCGTTTTGGCTTCGGTTTCAATTACTAATGATGCCGTTTCTTCTGGTTGCAAAGGGGTTGGGAATTTGTAGATAAACAGACGAAACTCTTCATCGCTTAATAAGGGTTTTATTTCCGCCCCATTATAGAGCACTTTAGTGATTTTGGTGTCCGCAATCGGAAATCCGATGTTCAGCAAAAGCGTATCGATGGGCACTTCAAAATTATTGATGACCTTAAATTCGCCTTTTGCAACCACACCTCTATCTTCAGGAAAAATATCGATGAATGCTTTTAAATCGATGATTTGAACATGGGGTTTGTCAATATATTTTCCATATTTCTTTTCAGCTTCGGCATTTAGTTTCTCGCTATAAGTACCATTTTCCAATTGGTTCAGGACTTTTAAATTGTAGTAACTATAGCCACCTACCGAAACAAATGCCAAGATTAAAAATAACATGAGTCCTAATGTTTTTCCACTGAAACGTTGTTTGGCAATATGCAAGCGTTCTTTACCAGAAGCCACAAACCCACGGTTCCAAAAAACGATACCAATAGTGGCCAAAATACAGGTGAGTAAAATCCAGTAGAGATTCAACCAAAACTGTCCATACAAATAATGTCCAAAACCATTTAAATCACTTAAAAATCCACCAGGTGTTCCCCCAAAAATCACTAAGGGATTGGAGGTTTTAAACACGAGCACTGAAAGAATCGGCAACCCGATATAAATGATAATGACAATAAAATGGCCTAAAAATTTATTATTTACCAAAACATGAATAAAAAATGCCAGGAGCACCGTAGTGAGGAATGCAGGGAAAACCGACGTGAAATTATAGATCAAATACACGTCTAATTCATAATTGAAATAACCATTAAAAGATTGGTACAACATTCCAACAACCACATTGAGCAAGGTCAATACAATGGCAACCCCAACCAGCGAAATAATTTTAGACAAGTATAGGGTGCTATTGCTGACCGGCAAGGCGTCGTAAAACTCAAAAGTTTTATTCTGTCGGGTTCTGTGTACCGCTTCTCCTGCATAAATCACTAAAATGATGATGGAAAATAACATAAGACCGCCCGAAATTGTAGTGACCATATAGCGCGTTATCGGCAAGGATGGCGTTCCGTAAATTTGATTGGATTGGTAAGTGGCAAATCCTGCGACCAAAATTCCCAAAACGATCAAAATCCCAAAAACACTTTCTTTGACAATAGATAAAAACTCTATTTTACTTAACGACCAAAGATTGTCTCGTTGCGCATTGGCATTAAACTGCTGAACAATATTCGGAACAAAACGAGAAGGTACATACGCGTCTTTGGACTCTTTGGCCGATTTCTTAGCAGATGACGTCAAAAACCCTTTATAAGAAAATTTAAATAAGGTAAAAAAGAAAATCACAAACCCAATGCCCAACCACATCAATCTGTTGAGTGCAAACTTTCCAGACAATGATAATTGCGTGTAATTCAACTCGTCAATCGTCCAATATTTTGTAATAAATGCGTGGGCTTTTCCTCCAAACGGATCGACATACACACTCAGCCATTGGGTATCCATATTAGACAATAATTGCCCTGAAGCCGTTGTTAAAATCAGAATAACAATCCCGCCCAAATACAGGATGGACATACGTTTGAAAAAAGTCATCAAACAAAAGAACAAGCTACCTATGAAAAACGCATTGAAGGTCAGCAAATATAAAAACGGTAAGGCATAGGAAGCAAAATTGAAAGAGGTATACGTCCCGTAATCAGGCCGCTCCAAAAAAGCGCCCATTCCAAAACCAATCATTGCACCGATAACCGCCGCAATATTCATAACCGTAACTATCGTAAAACTCCCCAAAAAGCGTCCCAAAATGTAGTTCTTTTCAGAAATAGGAAAGGAAAAATAGGTTTGGGCCGTTTTATGTTCGTCATCCCTATACACGGCAACGCCCATTATAGCGGCGTAAAAAAACAAGCCCAAAATACTCATACCGCCCAAAACACCGGCAATGGCATTGGGACTGTTGGTATATTGAGCAGTCACTGAATCTTCAAAAACACTCAATAAAAGTGGAATAACAAACATCAAAAAAATGTAGATATAGGTCACTGGTCGCCTTAAACGGTATTGAAGTTCAAATAAGAAAATTTCTTTCATGATTATACAGTTTGAGGTTGGCTAATGCTGAAGAAGTAAAAATCTTCCAGATTATTATTCACGACTTCAAAACCATCTCCAGGATCTACATCACTAAATATATTGACGTTCATATGGCCACTTCGCAAATAGGTAGAAAGCACGGTATATTCCGATTGGTAATGTTCAATTTCGTTCTTTTCAATGCGTTTGCGGAAGACTTTACCATTGAGCGAATTTGATAAATGTTGCGGATTTCCTTGAACCACAACCCCTCCGTTGTTGAACACCGCCATATTCGTGCATAAATTCACGACATCATCCACAATATGCGTGGATAAAATAACCACCGCATCTTCGCCCAATTCACTCAACAAATTATGAAAACGATTACGCTCCAGCGGATCCAAACCAGCCGTAGGTTCGTCCACAATAATTAATTTAGGATTCCCGATCAAAGCTTGAGCAATCCCAAAACGCTGACGCATTCCGCCAGAATAATCGCCTAAATTCCGCTTTCTGAATTGATAAAGATTCACTTGATTTAAAAGATCGGCCACATACGCTTTACGATCCACGGCGCTATGAATTCCTTTGATTTTAGCGATATGGTTGAGCATCATTTCTGCAGATACTTTAGGATACACACCAAAATCCTGAGGCAAATACCCCAATACTTTTCGCAATTCTTCAGGCTGGGCAAACACATCAATCCCATCGAATATAATTACGCCACTATCGGCAATTTGCAAAGTGGCAATGGTACGCATCAAGGTCGATTTTCCCGCGCCATTAGGCCCCAAAAGACCGAACATGCCTTTATGGATTTCAAGATTGACATTATTTAAGGCCTTGGTTCCGTTAGGATAGGTTTTATTCAGATTTTGGATGGAAAGCATAGGGGTTTAGATTAGGAGTTTACT
>JBARDR010000328.1:0-7902 GCA_049795335.1 Gelidibacter sp.
GAATGGTATTTACTGGAACGCGACATTTTAAGCACTAAATCGGAAAATAAATCAAAAAGACGCCGTCTAAAGGCTATAAAAATACGTATGTAATAAACTCTTTGATAGTTATGAAGTTTTGTTACATTTACAACAATATCAAAAACAAACGAATATCAACCTAAATAATCAATAACATACATGGGATTTTTTGACTTCTTAACAGAGGAAATAGCCATAGATTTAGGGACTGCAAACACCTTAATTATTCACAACGATAAAGTAGTTGTCGATAGTCCATCAATAGTTGCAAGAGACCGAATTTCAGGAAAAATAATTGCCGTTGGTAAAGAAGCCAATCTGATGCAAGGTAAAACGCATGAAAATATTAAAACAATACGACCATTAAAAGATGGGGTTATTGCTGATTTTGATGCTTCTGAACAAATGATAAATATGTTCATAAAGAATATCCCTGCATTAAAAAAGCGTTTTTTCACCCCTGCGTTGCGCATGGTGGTTTGTATTCCGTCAGGAATTACTGAAGTAGAGATGCGTGCAGTAAAAGAATCTTGTGAGCGTGTTAACGGTAAAGAAGTGTATTTAATTCATGAGCCAATGGCTGCAGCTATTGGTATTGGTATTGACATCATGCAACCAAAAGGAAACATGATTGTAGATATAGGAGGTGGTACTACTGAAATTGCAGTGATCGCCCTTGGTGGAATTGTATGTGACAAATCAGTTAAAGTAGCTGGTGATGTCTTTACAAATGACATCGTGTACTATATGCGTACGCAACACAACTTGTATGTGGGTGAACGTACTGCGGAAAAAATTAAAATTCAAATTGGTGCTGCAACTGAAGATTTAGAGCTACCTCCAGAAGAAATGAGCGTTCAAGGACGTGACCTTTTAACAGGAAAACCTAAACAAGTTCAAATTTCGTATCGCGAAATTGCAAAAGCACTTGATAAATCTATTTTGCGTATTGAAGATTCTGTTATGGAAACCTTATCACAAACACCGCCAGAATTAGCTGCTGATATTTACAACACTGGAATTTATCTTGCTGGTGGGGGCTCTATGCTTAGAGGTCTGGACAAACGTTTGTCACAAAAAACAGATTTACCTGTTTATATTGCTGAAGATCCTTTAAGAGCAGTCGTTAGAGGAACGGGAATTGTATTGAAAAATCTTCCTAAATTCAAAAGTATATTGATAAAATAGTTAAGTCCCAATGCAACAAATCATAAACTTTGTACTTAGGAACAAAACTTTTCTTGTGTTTTTGTTGCTTTTTGGCTTGTCTCTGTTTTTCACGATTCAATCACACTCCTATCACAAAAGTAAGTTCATTAACTCGTCCAATGTAGTTACAGGCACGGTGTACCAAACGGCCAATGGCATCGGAAAATACTTTAATTTGGGTAAAGAAAACAAAGCTTTATTAGAAGAGAACCGCATGTTAAAATCCATAGTCCATAATATGGATGTGGATACCATGAAGGACATTCTAAAAGATAGTTTCAAATTAAACCAGCATTTCAAATTTAGAACTGCCGATGTTTATAAAAACAGTTATTCCCAGTCCACCAATTATTTGACCATCAATAAAGGCGCCAAGGATAGTATTAAAATAGACCATGGTGTGATTACCTCAAAAGGAATTGTTGGTATTATTGAAAATACCTCGCAAAATTTCGCTTCAGTGCTATCGATTTTAAACACCCGTAGCCGTATCAATGCCCAATTAAAAAAAACCAATCATATTGGCTCTTTAGTTTGGAATACAGAATCTGCAGAATTTGCACAACTCATCGACCTTTCAAAATTTGCACCAGTGGCCATTGGCGATACTATTATTACTGGAGGACAATCCACGATTTTCCCAAAAGGCATTTTAATAGGCACGATTAATTCTTACAAGCTCGATGCTGGTGGCGATACCTATATCGTAAACGTAAAATTATTTAATGACATGACCAATATTGGCCATGTTTATGTGATTGAAAACTTACAGGCTGAGGAAATAAAATCATTACAAAAACCAAAAGATGACTAAGGCAACCCTCAATATAGCCGCAAGGTTTATCATTTTGGTTTTGGTACAGGTATTGATCTTTAACCATATCGATTTCTTGGGTTATATCAATCCCTATATTTACATTCTTTTCATTCTTTTATATCCCGCAAATAACGACCGAACTTCATTTGTTTTGCTAGCATTTTTATTGGGCTTAAGTGTGGATGTCTTCTCCGACTCTGGAGGAGTTCATGCTGCAGCCTGTGTAACCGCAGCATATATTAGACCGGTATTTTTGAAGTTTTCTTTCGGAACGGTATATGACTATCAATCCATAAAATTCGATCAAATGGATTTCGGTAGTAAATTGACCTATTTTTCAGCGATGGTGATCGTCCATCATCTTATCATGTTTTCCTTAGAAATTTTTAACATTTCTAAAATATTGTTAATTCTTGAAAAAACGTTATTCTCAGGAATTTTCACTATTATGCTTTGTTTAATTATTTCCATTCTTTTCAGTAAAAAACGTAAATGAGAAAATTACTACTCCTTTCAGTAATCGTTGTTGTAGGTTTGGTTTTTATTGCACGCTTATTTTATTTACAAGTGTACAATGAAGATCCATATAGCCTATATGATGACAATGCCATCCGAAAGGTTTACGATTACCCAAAACGCGGTTACGTTTATGATCGTAATGGTAAATTACTGGTCGCCAATCAACCCTCTTATGATGTGATGTTCATTCCACGCGAGGTCAAAGAGATGGATACCTTGGAGTTTTGCAATCTTTTAAGAATTACCAAGGAAGATTTTATCAAATTCTATGAAAAAGCCTATCGCTATTCCCCACGACTACCATCTGTTTTTATTCCGCAACTTTCAAGAATTGAATATGCCGTTTTACAGGAAAAAATAAGGAAGTATGAAGGGTTCTATATCCAAAAACGTTCTTTAAGAGATTATCAAACCAATATTGGCGCGAATGTTTTGGGAGATATAGGTGAAGTCAACAACTATATTATCGAAAACGACCCTTACTATAAAAGTGGAGATTTAATAGGCAAACAAGGCGTTGAACTTTCCTATGAGGAGGTGTTGCGAGGTGTAAAAGGTATCAAATTCATTCAAAAAGATAGGTTCAACAGAGATATTGGCCCTTATAAAGATGGGATTCATGACACCTTACCAGTACCAGGTAAAGACATCAGCATTACCATTGATTCTGAACTACAAAAATATGGTGAACTCTTGATGACTCATAAACATGGCGGCATCATTGCCATAGAGCCAAGTTCTGGTGAGATTCTTGCCATGGTTTCGGCACCAACCTACAATCCAAATTTATTGGTCGGAAGACAACGCTCACGGAATTTTTCTAAGTTATATACCGATACCATTGCAAAACCACTTTTTGACCGCAGTTTGAAGGCGCAATATCCTCCTGGTTCTCCTTTTAAAGTGCTCAGTGCTTTAATTGGTCTTCAGGAAAAAGTAGTGACCACGCAAGATCAATTTACCTGTAGACATGGTTATTATCTTGGAAACCGAAGGTTAACAGGATGTCACAGTCATGTGAGTCCCTTATCCATGAATACAGGTATCGCACAATCCTGTAACGCTTACTTTGTCAATGTCTATAGACGTGTCATTGACAAATACGACAAACCAAGTGAAGGCATGGATGTATGGAGCAACCACGTGAAAAGTTTTGGATTGGGCGAATATTTGGGTTACGACCTTAAGATTGGAAATAAAGGACGTATTCCTGATGGTGCGTTTTATGACAAATGGTATGGCAAAAACAGATGGTCGTCAACCTACAACATTTCTAATTCCATTGGACAGGGTGAAGTTGAAGCCACTCCCATTCAGTTAGCAAATATGGTAGCGGCGATAAGTAATCGGGGATTTTACTATACCCCTCATATCATTAAAAGAATTGAGGGACAAGACATTGATGAAAAATACACAACTCCTAATTACACCACCATCAATAAAGAACATTTTGAACCTGTAGTGCAAGGCATGTTCGACGCTTATAATGTAGGAACAGCGGCTTCCCTTCGAATACCTGGAATTGATATTTGTGGTAAAACCGGGACTGCTGAAAATTTCATGAACATAGATGGCAAGCGCACCCAATTGACCGACCATTCGATCTTCGTGGCTTTCGCACCTAAAGACAATCCGAAAATTGCCATTGCCGTTTTTGTTGAAAATGGCTATTGGGGAAGTCGGTTTGCAGGCCGTATTGCCAGTTTGATGATTGAAAAATATATTAAGGGCGAGGTGACGATGACCTCTATGGAAAATTGGATTTTAACACATAGTTTGGAGCATGAATACATAAAACCGTATTCTGGTAAACCATTTGGAATTAACCGTGAATCTGCTTTACAGGTCATTGACAAAATAAAGATGGATACCACCACGAATCTTATTAACGCGCCATCACCATTTAAGCTAGACTAAATGCAAAGAGATCATAGAGGTTTAAATTTTGATTGGATCACCATTGCTTTATTTCTACTGCTTGTTGGTTTTGGATGGCTCAACATCATGTCTGCTTCCCATTCTGGGAGTATTGATAGTTACTTTGATATGAGCCAACCTTACGGGAAACAGTCGGTATTTATTATTTTTACTTTTGTTTTAATTGTTCTTATTCTGGCTTTGGACGCTAAGTTTTACGAACGTTTTGCCAGTGTTATCTATATTATTTCGCTCATATCGCTGATTGGACTATTTATTTTTGGAAAAACCGTAAGTGGCGCCACGGCCTGGTACGGTATCGGCGGAATGACGCTTCAGCCCAGTGAATTCGCTAAGTTCGCGACCTCTTTAGCGGTCGCAAAATACATGAGCGACCTTCAAACAAATATGAAGACCTTTAAGGATCAACTTAAAGCCGTGGGGATTATCGTGATTCCTGCCTTATTGATCTTATTACAAAATGATGCCGGAAGTACCGTTGTTTATGCCGCATTCTTCTTTGTTTTCTATAGAGAAGGTTTACAACAAATTTATCTGGTTATTGCTGTTTTTTTGATATTGCTAGCCATATTAGCGCTCAAATTTAATGTGGTTACTGCAGTTGCGGTTGCCGGAATTTTAATATTTGCCCATCACTTTTTTGGACAGAAGAAACGTCCCCAAATTTTTCAACCCATCGCCCTTCTATTGGCCTGTGTTGCCGTTTCTTTTGGGGTTAAGTATTTCTATACTAATATTCTTCAATTCCATCAAAAAGACAGAATAAGCCTTTGGTTGCGCTTAGAAACCGATCCGTCAGCGCTGCATGAAATGAAACAAACCATCCTTTATAACCTTCATGAATCAGAGAAAGCAATAAGCTCTGGAGGATTGACAGGAAAAGGATTTATGCAAGGTACTCGAACCACTGGGAAATTTGTGCCCGAACAACATACCGACTACATTTTTAGTACTGTTGGAGAAGAATGGGGATTTATGGGAAGTGCGCTAGTCATTGTTCTCTTTGTCTGCCTGTTGCTTCGCATCCTTTATTTAGCCGAACTACAAAAATCACAATTCAGTAGGGTCTATGGTTATTGTGTGGCCTCGATCTTATTTGCCCATTTTATGATCAATGTGGGTATGGTGATGGGCTTGATTCCAACAATTGGAATTCCACTACCCTTCTTTAGTTATGGAGGTTCCGCACTTTGGGCGTTTACAATTTTGTTATTTATTTTCGTGAAATTGGATTCAAATCGGATTAATGAGTGGTAATTTTTTAGTGCTTAAAAAGCAAAACTCCAAATCAAAAATACCAAATTCCAATAAATTCATTGAGACAATCTGTGAGATTCATATCTAAAATCACTAAAGCTATTACGTAAAGGTTCACAAAGCTTTATATTATCAACGGTAGATAATAAATGAGACCCGGTTCAATTCTAAAATAAAAAATCTCAGATTAATACTATAACCTGAGATTTTAAAATTTACAACGTTTATAAAACAATTCTACTACAGAATGTTATCAACTTAACGCCAAACAACACGCAACTTAAAAGCTATCAACTAACTCTGCTTCAAACTTGCCAAACTCGATTTAATCGTTTCAATTTTGGCTAAAGCATCAGCTTCTTTATTGCGCTCATTTTGTAAAACCTGTTCTGGTGCATTGTTTACAAATCGCTCGTTTGCCAATTTGCTTTGCACCGACTTCAAGAAACCTTCGGTGTACCTTAATTCCTCATTTAATTTCTTGATTTCTTCTTCTACATTAATAGCGCCCGAAATAGGAATAAAATATTCATTGGAATGCACTCTAAAACTGAGGGCTCCATCGACGGCTTCAGTAACAGATTCCATTTTTGAAATATTCCCCATCTTTTCGATCACCGAATTATAACGTTCAGAAAGATTGTCATTATTGATAACCGACAATTCAATACTGTCTTTAAAAGAAATGTTTTTATCCTTCCTGATGGTTCTAATTCCTGAAACCACTTCTTTTACCATTTCAAAATCAGAAATCAATTGGCCATCAAAAGATTCGATTTTTGGATATTGAGCAATGATCAAGGCTTCTTCAGGCGTTCGTCCTGCAATAAAGTGCCAGATTTCTTCGGTTAAAAACGGCATGAATGGATGAAGAATCTTTAAGTTAGATTCAAAGATTTCTATCACACTTTTAAATGTTTTTGAATCGATAGGCTGCTGGTATTCCGGTTTGATCATTTCTAATAACCACGAGCAGAAATCATCCCAAATCAATTTGTAAATTCCCATTAAGGCATCAGACAATCTGTATTTGCTATAATGATCTTCTATTTCAACCAAAGCTTGTTGAAACTTGGATTGGTACCATTTTACTGCTATTTTCGAAGCCTCGGGTTGTTCAATTTCCGCAACTTCCCATCCGGTTACCAATCTGAAGGCATTCCATATTTTATTGGCAAAACCTTTACCTTGGTTGCATAATTCTTCATCAAACATCAAATCATTTCCCGCGGCAGAGCTTAACAACAAACCAACGCGCACACCATCAGCACCATAATCTTCAATCAATTTTAAAGCATCTGGAGAGTTCCCTAAGGATTTACTCATTTTTCGACGTTGTTTATCACGCACCAATCCCGTCAGATAAACATTTGAAAACGGCTTTTCCTCTCTATATTCATAACCAGCGATAATCATACGTGCTACCCAAAAGAACAAAATATCTGGTCCCGTTACCAAATCATTGGTTGGATAGTAATATTCTATCTCAGGATTATCAGGATTACGAATGCCATCAAAAACACTGATAGGCCATAACCAAGAAGAGAACCACGTATCTAAAGCGTCTTTATCCTGAGTTAAATCGTCTATCGTCAGTTGTGGATTGTTTAATTTTTCTTGCGCGAGCTTTAATGCCGCTTCGCCACTTTCGGCCACCACAAAATCTTCTTTTCCGTCGCCATAGAAATAGGCAGGAATCTGTTGTCCCCAAAGTAATTGACGTGAAATATTCCAATCGCGAATATTCTCCATCCAATGACGATACGTATTATTGAATCGTTTAGGGAATAATTTCACTTCTTCATCTTCCAAAACGGCTTTAATAGCAGGTTTTACCAAATCTTCCATTTTCAAGAACCATTGATCAGAAAGTCTAGGTTCAATAACGGCCTTGGTCCGTTCACTGGTGCCAACTTTATGTAGGATGTCTTCAGTCTTTACAAGAATGCCCAAATCCTTCAATTCTTGAGTCACATCTTTACGGGCCACTACTCTATCTTTTCCTTGATGATGAAGACCAAAACTATTTAATGTGGCATCGTCATTTAGGATATCCACAACTTGTAAATTGTGTCGGTCGCCAATCGCCTTATCGTTCACATCGTGCGCCGGTGTGATTTTTAAACATCCTGTACCAAATT
>JBARDR010000329.1:0-1873 GCA_049795335.1 Gelidibacter sp.
CTACTAAGGTGGCTATTGTAATATTTACTGCATGAAAGTTGAATAATTAAAAATATAAACGATTTCAATAATAATGAGAAGTAAATTTTGAAGAATATATTTGAAAATATTAGTTACTACGATTGTATGCATATGCTGATTTTAAAACGCTCTGGTCTTTTTTCTTCTCCTCAATCGTGATGATAAACTTAGTGCCTTCATCAACAATACTTTCCACGCTTATTTCGCCACCAAGAGCTTCAATTTGGTTTTTGGTTAGATACAGGCCAATACCTTCAGCATTGCTATTGTTATGAAAGGTTTTGTAAAGTCCAAAAATATCGTTGCCATATTTTTCAAGATCAATCCCTAATCCATTGTCTTCAAGCGTAATTTTTATGCTTGTTTGTGTGGTAAAAGCATCAATGGTAATGACGGGTTGTCTTTCAGGATGTGAATACTTTAGCGCATTGGAGGCCAAATTTAAAATAATGCTTTCCAAATAGGTTTCATTGCTGTATAAAATGAGCGCATCGCTAACCTTATTTTTTATAATAACGTTCTTTTCGACGATATCCAATTCTAACAAATCAATAACCTTATTGACATAATGGTTTAAACTCAACGGTTTGATGTCCAATTTAGCCTGAGATTGTTTTGAAACAACCTCACGAAGATTATCAATCGTTTTGGTCAGCGAATCTGAAACGGTCATCAAAAGTTCGACGATTTCATCTTTATAATCCTCATTATTTGCTTCTTTATAAAAGCCCAAAAGGCTCTCGAAGTTTCCAGCGTGTTCTTTGAGGTTATGGGAGACAATATGCGCAAAATTGGCGAGTTTTTTATTCTGATTACTAATGACACTCAAATCCTGTCTTAAGCGCTCTTCATCTTCTTTTCTTTGGGTAATGTCGATTGTTGTGCCAATGAAAGTTTTAGGAATATTATTTTCATCAACAGCTACAATTTTACCAAAATCCAAAACCCATTTATAAGAGCCGTCCTTGTATAAAATACGATGTTCACTATTATATTCTGGGGTAATATTTTGGATATGATCGTCCACAGCTTTTTGAAGACCTTCCAAATCTTCGGGATGAATGGCTTCTCTCCAGTGTCTTTTAAGCAGGTCTAATTCTGAATTCTCGTAACCATGAATGATTTTTGAGGCTTCAGAATAATGCATTTTATTATTCACCATATCCCATTCCCATACGCCTATAGACGAATTGTCTAATGCGTATTTGTATTTATAACTCTTTAAATCCTCATCACTGGCAAGAGAGATACGTGGTTTATTTGTAGGTAGGTTCATCCCATTAGGGTATTGTTGGGTAAAAGATGTATATATAGGCGAAATATAGCAAAAAATCCGACAAATGGAAAAATTAAACGATAAAATGCATTATTTTCTCGGATGGAATTTTTTTAACACCTCTCTAAGATGTGTACGATCTACGTGCATATAGATTTCCGTAGTGGTAATACTTTCGTGTCCCAACATGAGTTGAATGGCTCTCAAGTCGGCGCCGTTTTCCAATAAATGGGTGGCAAATGAATGCCTAAATGTATGCGGGGAAATGCTTTTTTTGAGTTCTATTTTTTCAGCGAGCCTTTTAATGATGGTAAAAATCATGGCGCGTGTGAGCTGTTTTCCTCTGTGATTTAAAAAAAGGGTGTCTTTATCTTCTTTTTGAATGTTTATTTTTGAACGGACTTCATCCTTATAGATGCTAATGAATTTTTGGGTGGACTCATCAATGGGTACAAAGCGCTGTTTATTTCCTTTTCCTGTAACTTTAATAAACCCTTCCTCAAAGAAAAGATCGGAAATTTTTAGATTGGTCAATTCGCTGACGCGTAAACCACAACTGTACAGTGTTTCCAAAAT
>JBARDR010000330.1:0-2032 GCA_049795335.1 Gelidibacter sp.
TGAGCATAATGATTTCTGCATCTTCATTCTCCTTAGCGGTCCATGTAAATAGGCATAACAAAGGTTTTAAAAAATGACTTTTTAATCACGTCCATCTCTTATGATTTGTGATCAAAAAATAAAAATAAGATAGTATTATTAAAGGTACAATAATCCTGTTAAAAGTTGAGTTGTTTTTTTATAAATATATAATATTGAGGAGTTAAGCTTTGAATAATTATAATAAGTCATAGGACTAAATTCAGAATTGAAGAGTTTTATTTTGATGTAATGGCATCTTATATTCTAAAAGTTTTTTATAAAATTTCGGAACTTTAAATCCCTCTCACCTATTTTTAAAATTCAGATTTATAATCTTTAAACACTAAAGATAACATGGTGAGAAGTTTAGTTCGAATGAAAGACGTGTTAATTTATATTTAATCTAAAGATTTTTTTTCATATCTTAATTTTGCAATTAACTTAAAACAAGTGTCTTATGAAAATAAAGAAAAAACTATTCCCGTTTTTGTCCACTATTGGAATTTTGATCGTGGTGTTGGGATTATACGCTTTTAAATCTGACGGCGCGACTACTGAAAGATATGTCGCTCAAACCCGTTGGGCAAATCTCAAAGTCCTTCCTCAAAATATTTCAAAGGACAGTTTGGATCATTTGATGAAAAACTACGCGTTGTCTCTTGGTGTAAAATGCACGCATTGTCATGTGCGAAGTAAAACTGCTCCTACAAAACTAGATTTTGCGAGTGATGAGAAAATTGAAAAAGAAATAGCACGAGGCATGATAAAAATGACCGACGATCTTAATGCACTTTATTTTCAACCACACTTTCCTGATCCAAAACCTAAACAAGTAGAGGTGGTAAACTGTGTGATGTGCCATCGTGGCGCGGTTAATCCTGAAAAATATTTGTCACAAATGGGAGCGATGTACAAAACCTACGATCCTAATCGGGACAACAGAAAAGAGATGATTCTGGAGCAGCAAAAAAAGCAATAAATACCAGCGCTTTTATAATATTAATGCATCGGGAATTCAATTTGAGCTTCTAAAAAAGGAAGTCAAGTTGGCTTCCTTTTTTTGTTTCCAGTACTGTTTTTCTCTAGATGAGCTTATCGTACCACATCAAGAGTGGAATACCCTAAACTGCCTTTTTCCAGTTTAATTTGGGTGGTAATCCGTTCCTTAAGGGCGCTGACATGAGAAATAACACCTACGGATTTATCGCCTTCATTCTGCATTTTCTCTAGAATTGTAATCGCTTGATCCAAAGTTTCCGGGTCCAAGGTGCCAAAACCTTCGTCGATAAATAAGGATTCTATTTTTACATTTCTAGAGGCGATGTCTGATAGGGCAAAAGCCATCGCTAAGCTGACCAAAAATGTTTCTCCACCAGATAAAGTTTTTACTGAGCGCCGTGCATTTCCCATATAGCTGTCAAATATTTTGAGCGTGTCACTTTTTTCGGCTTCCTCAGCGGTAGGAATGTCCAGCAAGTAGCGATCGCTAAATTCTGATAAGCGTTTATTGGCAAAACCGATCAGTTGCTCCAAGGTCAAATCCTGAACGAAATTTGAAAATTTATTTCCCGTGGCGTCGCCCACCAAATCATTCATGGTTTTCCATAACGCAAGATCTTTTTTCATTAAATGCAACACTTCCAGCACTTTTTGTTGGCGTTCACGGGCTTTGGTATCATCGTCCAAACGTTGCGTGATTTTGCCTAAATTGACCAAAAGTGCATCCCGTTCCGTTTTTGAGGTTTCAAATAAGGACGTCAAAACTTCAAAGGAAAGCTTGTCGTCGTCCTTCTCTTTCAGTTCTTTTAAAATTTTCTGAAGGGCAATTTCCTTTTCTGAAATCCTTGTTTTTCTTTCATTCAAGACGCTTTCTTGTTTACGAATACGGCTGGCCACATCTTCCGAAAGAATGGAGTTTCTTAATAGCTCAAGATGTTCTAGGTCTTCTTTTAAAAGAATATTATCGAGTTCTTGCTTTTTTGTCGCAAGGTCATTTGTACTAGATTTTAAC
>JBARDR010000331.1:0-3221 GCA_049795335.1 Gelidibacter sp.
TGCTATAACATTATACTGAATTAGCTTTTACATATTTTAAGTATCTTTAAAAATTCAAAAACAGAAATTGATGAAAACATATGTTAAATTACTAGTGTTCTTTTTAACCAGCACTCTGTTTTCGCAACCCAATACTGACGTTTTTCTGTTTGATCTGAATACTGAAAATGCTGCTTTTCAACTATCAAATTTTAAGAATATTTCGGAAAGCGACGGTTACGACAACCAACCTTCGTTTATGGATAATACAACTATTCTATATGCTGGCACGCGAAATGGGCAGACGGACATTGTCCAATATCACATCCAAAGCGGTTCAAAAACATGGCGTTCTTCTACCAAAGGTGGCGAATATTCGCCTCTAAAGATCCCTAATCAGAATGCAGTTTCTGCGATCCGATTGGATCCTGACGGAAAGCAGCGCCTTTATCGTTATAATTTAAAAAACGGCACAAATGCCCTTATTCTAGATACATTAGTGGTTGGTTATCACGTTTGGTTTGACCAAAACACCCTTATATCTTCTGTTTTAGAAAATGATTACCTCTCGCTTTATCAATCGGATTTAAAAACCCATCAAAATAGAAAAATCATCAAGCATATTGGCCGTTCCTTACAACACATTCCAAACTCCAAATTGATCAGTTTTATTTCTAAGAATGCTAATGGCTCTTCAGAAATAAAATCTTTAAACCCTATTTCTGGAGAAATCAAAACAATCGCTCCTACCCTTTCAAACATCGAAGACCTATGTTGGTTGCCCGATGGAAGTCTCCTGGTGGCCAAGGAGGACAAGCTCTTCAGATTAAATCCTAAAAGCACATCAAATTGGATGGAGGTCACTTCATTAAACTCCTATGGCATAAAAAACCTCAGCCGTTTGGCAGTCAGTCCTGATGGAAAAAAATTAGCTATTGTGGCCGAACTAGGCGACCAAGAACTAGCCCCAAAACTCGAAAACATCCAATGGATTTCCGGTAATTGGAAGGGCGAAGCTTTTGGAGGTCAAACCGAAGAAAATTGGAGTGAACCTTCTGGCGGCTCCATGATGGCAAGCTTTAAATTAATCGCTGATGGCAAAGTGGTTTTTTATGAGATTGAAATTATTCGTGAAGTGGAAAACACCTTAGTCCTGCAGCTCAAACATTTTGGCAATGACCTCAAAGGCTGGGAAGAAAAAGATCAAACCATCGATTTTCCACTTAAAGAAATCACCGAGAACAAGGTCGTTTTTGAAGGCATGACCTTCGAAAAGATAACTACGAATGAAATGAACATTTATGTAGATATACGTCAAGAAAATGGCAGTTTAGAAACTGTAAAATTTAATTATAAGAAATAAAAAAGCATCAGATCCTTGATTAACTCATCATCCCTAACACCCCATCCTATGAATACTTTATTAAAATGTGCTTTTTTAAGCTTTTTTTGTTTGCATCTTTCCGCACAAACCGATCCAAAAATATATGATATCATTGATGCGATCTCTGCAGATCGGATCAAGGCCGACGTCCAATCTCTTGCAGATTTTGGAACCAGGCATACCTTTAGCGATACTATTTCTCCAACGCGAGGCATTGGTGCAGCCAGACGTTGGATCAAGAAAGAATTTGAAACTATTTCCAAGGACTGTAATAACTGTCTGAACGTGTTTTATCAAAAGGATTTTGTAACTAAAGACCCGAAAAAGCGTGTGCCACATGATGCTTGGATTGTGAATGTGGTGGCCATTCAAAAAGGTACAAAATATCCTGACCGCTATATTATTATGAGTGGCGATATTGATACACGCGCCAGTGATGTCATGGATTTTACCATAGACGCGCCAGGCGCAAACGACAATGGATCTGGGATGGCTGGTGCTATTGAAGCCGCTCGCGTGTTATCAAAATATAAATTTGAAAGTAGTATTATATATGTAGGCCTTTCGGGCGAAGAGCAAGGTCTTTTTGGTGGCGCCGGATTAGCAGCTTATGCTAAAGAGAAAGGTTGGGACGTTATCGGTGTTTTTAATAATGATATGATCGGCAATATTGAAGGGGTTGATGGTGTGATTGACAACCGAACCTTTCGAATATTTTCTGAGCCCGTTCCTCCTACAGAAACGGATAAAGAACGAGAAATGCGTCGTTTTTATGGTGGCGAAGTCGATGGTATTTCAAGACAATTAGCACGTTATGTCCATAAAACCACACAGACTTATATGCCCGAAATGAATCCGATGATGGTATATCGATTGGATCGCTTCGGTCGAGGCGGCCATCATCGACCATTTAACGATTTAGGTTTTGCTGGCATTCGAATTATGGAAGCACATGAAAATTACACCCAACAGCATCAAGATATCCGTTTAGAAAATGGTATCAATTACGGCGATACGTTTGAACATGTCAACTTCCCCTATGCGGCCAAATTAACTGCGGTCAATGCTATTAATATGGCGAGTTTAGCGTCATCTCCACGACCGCCAAAAACCGTTGCCATTGGTGGTATTGTAGAAGCATCGGCAAAACTGAAATGGGATAAAGCAGAAGGTGCCAAAGGCTATAAAATTTATTGGAGAGATACGACGTCGCCTACTTGGGACCATTCCAGATATGTTGGTGATATTACCGAATTTACACTAAATGGTATTGTTATTGACAATTCCTATTTTGGAGTCGCTTCCGTCGGAAAAGATGGTCATGAGAGTGTGGTCGTTTTCCCTAATTCAATTTTAAGAAATTAAACAATGCATAGATATTTATATAACCTTTTAATTTTAGTCGCAGTTAATACACTAAATGCTCAAGATCAAATCTTCACAAAACAGGACACTTTAAGAGGTTCCATTACCCCAGAACGCGCTTGGTGGGATGTGACCTATTACCATTTAGATATAACCGTGGATCCGGCAACAAAATCCATCAAAGGGAAAAACACAGTTCAGTATAAAGTTTTAGAACCTTATGCCGTGCTTCAAATTGATTTACAAGCCCCTTTAAAAATCACAAAAGTGATTCAAAACGGAGACATTTTAAACGTCAAAAATGAAGGCAACGCCCACTTTATCTCCTTAAAAAGTGATCAAAAGAAAGGAAGCATACAAAGTTTAGATGTCTATTATGAGGGTCAACCTCAAGAAGCCATAAACGCGCCTTGGGACGGAGGATTTTCTTGGAAAAAAGATGACAATGGCAACGATTTTATCGCCACCTCTTGCCAAGGATTGGGAGCTAGTG
>JBARDR010000332.1:0-5915 GCA_049795335.1 Gelidibacter sp.
CATATGCACCGATTGATATTTCAGAAAACGCCTTAAAACATTTAAAAGTTTCGATTAACCAAGAATTACCAACGGTAAAAATCAATCCCAAACAAGGCGATTATTTTAATGTTTTAGCCGATTTAAAAGCGTCCGAATATCCGATTATTGTTTTGTTTTTAGGCTCTAACATCGGCAATCTATCCGATGAAAGGGCGAAGGAGTTCATCAGTAAATTAAACGACAATCTTAAAACAGGCGATAAAATAGTGCTTGGCGTGGACTTAATAAAGCCAAAATCCATTGTGCTTCCTGCATACAATGACGCACAAGGTATTACGAAACGCTTCAATCTGAATTTATTAATACGAATCAACAACGAATTGGATGCTGATTTTGATACCGACTTTTTTGAACACAAACCAGAATACGATGAGGAAGAAGGTATAGCCAGAAGTTTTTTGGTAAGCACAAAAGAACAAATTATTACCATTAAAAGTTTAGATAAAACCTTTAGATTCAAAAAAGGCGAAAAAATCCACATGGAAACCAGCAGAAAATATAATGATCAGATTTTGAATGGGATTTTAGCACATTCTTCTCTAAAAATCTTCGACCGATTAACCGATTCTCAAAATCTTTTTGCCGATTATATTTTGGAGAAATGCTGATGAATAAAACTTTTGAAAACGAGCTACATCAACCCTATTTATTCTTCTCTTCTATCCATTTGCCCATATACTTAGTGGACTGAAGATGATGATGTTGTATCATTTGCCCCGTAAAGTTCTGGTGTCGGTGTTTTTGCAGATGTTCTGTGATTTCATTTATTTTAGAAAACAATCGGTCGTGAAAAAACGTCTTATCAAACCGTTCATTTAGAGCTTTAAAACCATGGTCTTGTTTTTCATTCCAAAGGGATTCGTTTTGATAAAGTAAAATCGCTTTGTCAGCAAATTCTTCTGAAGTTTCTTCAATAAAACCGTTGGACTCTAAACTGCCAAACATTCCTTCCGCAGCGATAGCGGTCATTACACAAGGCGTTCCGTTTTGCATGGCGTCAACGAGCTTGCCTTTTAATCCTGCGCCAAAACGCAAAGGTGCTAAACATACTTTTGCATTCGCCATCACGTCATGCACATCTTCTGCAAAACCTTTAATTAAAAATCCATTGGTTTCTTGATGCAACTGATTCACTTTCTGAGAAGCGTAAGCGCCATAAATATGCAATTGAGCTTTTGGAAGTTTTTGTCTTATCAAGGGCCAAATGGTTTCCTTTAAGTACAAAGCAGCATCATAATTAGGTTCATGCAGAAAATTGCCAATCGTAATAAAATGGTCGCGCTGATCAAACAATGGTAAGTTTTGAATCGTCTTTTCGGAAATTGGATCGCATTGAAATGGCAAATAGAACAATAAATCCTCAGGCACCTTAAAGTCCTTTTTCAATAAATTCATTTCCACTTCAGAAATGATCAAACTCACATCACACCGATAGATGCTCGCTATTTCACGTTTTGCGACGTCATTGAATAGATAGGCATTGCTAAAATAGTTTCCATCTTTAAAAGCTTGATGTCTTCCCTTTCTTAAGCTATGTAAATCCTCTGTATCTAAAAGTCTTAAAGCCTTCGGACAATGTTCAGCAACACGCCATCCAAATTGCTCTTCCGTCATAAACCGATCAAATAGCACCACTTTTGGATCAAAACTCTTGACAAAATGATCAAAACTAGAATGGTTCATTTCAATATTTGCCTGAACAATACCCATTTCAGATAAGTCGAAAGCATTATCACTTTTGGCACAAGCACTTGCAAAAATGATTTCGTAATCTTCCTTTTGAAAGGCCGCAATTAGCTGCATCATGCGAGCGCCTGCTGCGGAACTTCTAGGTTCTGGCCATACATGACCGATGATTAATAGTTTGTTTTTCATAGAGAATTTGATAATTGAATTTCCAAAAAATATTCCAAACTCCAAAATACTATTAGCAATTGGAATTTGGAATTTAAAATTTGTTTTATTTACTTTTTACTGTGGTTTCGGTGCCAAACTGTATTTCAATCTTACTTTATTGCCCCAATCCACGACCGATGCTATTTGCGCATCAGTTAATCGAGCTTCTGAATGGGCAAAAGTATAGGATTCCAAAGGCATTTGCTTATTTTCAACCATTTCGATAAGTTCTTTGAATTTTTTATCTTTCTTCTTTATTGAGTAATCATTCCATGCTGATATGTTAAATTCTTTTTTACCATCTGCCACATGAGATGCCAACCAATAATTGACGGGCGTTATTTTATCATACCAAGGATAACGCGTCACATCACTATGACAGTCAAAACAACTTTCTTTAAGAATAGATGTTACTTCTTCCGAGGGATTGGTGTCTTTTAAAAAAGGCTCAAAAGATACGACATCACCTTGATTTTTTTTAGGGCCAAAAAATTGCGCCACAATAAGAATGACTGCCAATGCGATCAATATTTTTTTAAAAGTTTTCATTTCAGTTAGATTACACTTAAAAGTATGAAAAACGGAAGGATATTTGACAATTACACCTTGAAATAAACAAGATTCATATGAGGTTAAAACATGTTGTTTTTTAAACTCATCAGTAAACTCCAAACCTCATTCTTTATGCTTCGAGCTTCCAACATCCTGCTAATACTTCCATTCACTTTTCCTTTTTTCTGCCTTAAAAAAAAGCTATTTTTGTATAAAACGTACAACCTATGTTAAAAGCAGGAGTTCTTGGTGCTGGCCATCTTGGAAAAATTCATTTACGACTTCTAAAGCAATCTGAAAAATTCGACTTGATTGGATTTTATGATGCCGATGAAGCCAATGCAAAAAAAATTGAAGCCGAATTTGGCTATAAATATTTCGACACTATCGAAGGCCTTATTGATGCTGTTGATGTTGTAGATATAGTAACCCCAACCTTATCGCATTTTGAATGCGCAAAATTGGCAATTTCGAAAGGAAAACACATCTTTATTGAAAAACCGATTACCAATACCGTTCAAGAAGCCGAGACCATCAGAGCTTTGGTCGCTGAAAATCACGTGAAGGGCCAAGTTGGGCATGTCGAGCGTTTCAATCCCGCCTTTAAGGCCGTCAAACACCAAATACACAACCCCATGTTCATCGAGTGCCATCGCTTGGCGGAATTTAATCCACGAGGTACGGATGTGCCCGTTGTTTTGGATTTAATGATTCATGATATTGACATTATTTTGAGCGTCGTTAATTCTAAAGTGAAAAACATTTCGGCAAGTGGTGTTTCTGTCATCAGTGATACACCAGATATTGCCAATGCACGCATCGAATTTGTGAATGGATGTGTGGCGAACTTAACAGCGAGCAGGATTTCATTGAAAAATATGCGCAAAACACGGTTTTTTCAAAAAGACGCTTATATCTCGGTGGACTTTTTAGAAAAGAAATGTGAAGTTGTCAAGATGAAAGATGCACCGGAAATCCCTGGAGATTTTGATATGATTCTTCAAAATGCTGAAGGCGTAAAAAAACAAATCTACTTTGACAATCCTGATGTTCCGGCTAACAATGCCATTTTGGAGGAGCTGGAATCTTTTGCTGACGCTATCAACAACAATACGAAACCAGTCGTCACGCTTCACGACGGCACAGAAGCCTTGCGAATAGCCACCATGATTATTGATCAGTTTTAATTATTTTGTAGTTTGTAGGAATATTAAGCCATAGAAAACACATAAGAGCTACTAATGAATTGAAATATATTCGTGTTCTGAGGTTTCGGAAGTGCCAAAAAAAAAACATATTAACTTTATAAGAATAAGATTCCCTCCTTCGAGGGAATGAAAAATATTTTCAATGAAAAACATAGCTATAATTGGAGCAGGAACCATGGGAAATGGGATTGCCCATACCTTTGCCCAAAGTGGTTTTAAAGTACAATTAATTGATATCAGTGAAGCTTCACTTAAAACAGGCATAGCTACCATTACGAAAAATCTTGATCGGATGGTTGCCAAAGAACATATTACCGAAAACCAAAAAGAGGACACTTTAAACAACATCACGACGTTTACTGCTATGGCTGAAGGTGTAAAATCAGCAGAATTAGTGGTTGAAGCTGCTACAGAAAACAGCGACTTAAAACTCAAAATATTTAAACAATTGGATGAGATTTGTTCGGCAGATACCATTTTAGCTACCAACACTTCCTCTATTTCCATCACCCAAATTGCTGCGGCCACGTCGCGACCAAAACAAGTCATTGGAATGCACTTTATGAATCCAGTACCAATTATGAAATTGGTAGAAATCATTCGCGGCTATAATACCAGTGACGAAGTGACCAAAACCATTATGGAGCTCTCTAAAACTTTAGGGAAAGATCCTGTGGAAGTGAATGATTATCCTGGTTTTGTGGCCAACAGGATTTTAATGCCAATGCTCAATGAATCTATTGAAACACTTTACAATGGCGTTGCGGGAGTGACTGAAATTGATACGGTCATGAAACTCGGAATGGCACATCCAATGGGACCTTTACAATTGGCCGATTTTATTGGACTGGACGTTTGTCTATCTATATTAAATGTGATGTATGATGGCTTTAAAAATCCAAAGTACGCGCCTTGTCCTTTATTGGTAAATATGGTAAGAGCCGGAAAACTTGGCGTAAAATCTGGCGAAGGTTTTTATGATTACTCCGAAAGTAGAAAAGCTGAAAAAGTGGCGAAACAGTTTACTTAATCGGCAGTTGGCAGTTCGCAGTGTTCAGAAAATTAAGGCATATAGAAAAAGGAGATATCCAAATCACTTCCTAAGCAAACTTACAGATAGTGATACTGAAAATTCTGAAACACAAACATGGCTTTAATTTGCAATGGCATGCGAGTATGTTTCTAAAACTGATTTTGATCTCTTAACTAATGAATCCATAGAAGTCGGGAAACTTCTTAACTATATGAACCAAAATCCTGACAAATTTGGTTTAAAATAACGCTCAACTTTTTACCGTTTACCGAACACTCAATCGCATGGCTAACATCATCCCATTCAAAGCAGTACGTCCCACTCGTGACAAAGTGAGCTTGGTAGCGGCGCGTTCGTATCAAAGTTATACTTTAGAGCAATTGGAATCTCGCCTGCGTGACAATCCGTTTTCGTTTTTGCAAATTATTAATCCTGGCTATAAATATGATAAGCAACTGTCCGGAGAAGCACGTTATAATCTTGTCCGAAATAGATATTTAGAGTTTAAGGAAGATGGCATATTTGTTCAAGATGAGACTCCGTGTTATTACGTCTATCAAATTACCGATAGAGATCATCAAGTATTTAACGGCATTATTGCGGCGGCAAGCGCTGATGATTATGAAAATGACATCATTAAAAAGCACGAAGACACAATTGAATTTAAAGAAGTGATTTTTAAGGATTATTTAAAAACCGTCGGGTTTAACGCTGAGCCTATTTTGTTAACATATCCTGACAACGAGGAGCTAGACCAAACAATCAAAGCGATTCAAAAAAATCGTCCCGAGTTTGAATTTACCACAACTTACAGAGACACCCATTTATTATGGAAAGTGGACGATGAAGAGCAAGTGAAAAAAATTACACACGAATTTCAGCGAATGAAAACCATCTATATTGCCGATGGGCATCACAGATCAGCGTCTTCATACTTGCTATATAAAGAATTAAAAGACCATAATCCAGTGCATACTGGTAATGAAGGTTATAATTTTTTTATGAGCTATCTCATTCCTGAATCTAATTTACGTATTCATGAATTTAACCGTCTTATTAAAGATTTGAACGGCTTGACCAAAGAAGAGTTTTTAATTCAGTTAGATATGTTATATCGCATCGAAAACAGAGGACAATTACCTTATAAACCGACAAAAAATCATCATTTTAGCATGTATTTAGAT
>JBARDR010000333.1:0-9000 GCA_049795335.1 Gelidibacter sp.
TTTAGAAAAATCCAAAACCTCTTTTTTTACCAAGCTTAACAAAGCCGTTGCCGGAAAATCGAAAGTTGATGACGATGTTCTGGACAACTTGGAAGAAATCCTTGTGTCTAGCGATGTTGGAGTGGACACCACTCTAAAAATAATTGATCGTATTGAAGCGCGTGTTGCTCAAGATAAATATTTGGGAACCGCAGAGCTAAATCAAATTTTACGTGAGGAAATTGCAGGATTATTATCGGAAATAGATAGCGGTAATGCTACCGAGTTTTCAATTCCAGCTGATAAGAAACCTTATGTGATCATGGTGGTCGGTGTCAATGGCGTTGGTAAAACAACAACTATTGGTAAGTTGGCTTCACAGTTTAAAAAACAAGGATTAAGCGTTGTGCTTGGTGCCGCCGATACCTTTAGAGCGGCAGCAATTGAGCAATTGCAGGTTTGGGCAGACCGTGTGGATGTACCTATGGTACGTCAAAACTTTGGTAGCGATCCAGCTTCTGTGGCTTTTGATACGATTAAACGGGGCGTTGAACTTAATGCTGATGTGATTATTATTGATACGGCTGGACGTTTGCACAACAAAGTCAATCTGATGAACGAGTTGACTAAAATCAAACGTGTCATGCAGAAAGTAGTTGCTGATGCGCCTCACGATGTCCTTTTGGTATTGGATGGTTCTACGGGTCAAAATGCTTTCGAACAAGCGAAACAATTCACAGCAGCTACTGAAGTCACGTCATTAGCCGTCACAAAACTTGACGGAACAGCCAAAGGTGGTGTTGTCATCGGTATTTCTGACCAGTTTCAAATTCCAGTAAAATATATTGGGGTTGGAGAAGGAATTGAGGACTTGCAAGTTTTCAATAAATTTGAATTTGTCGATTCTTTTTTTAAATAGCTGAATCCTGCCAACTTCCTTAATACTAAACAACCACTTTATCCAAACCCAAGCTCATTTGTAAAATAGTTTTTCAGTATTTTTAATAAAAATACCCGCGATGAAACCATTTCTACTCTGCATGATTGTTCTGCTAATGTCTTCTTGTAAAAAATCAGAAAACAAGTCTGCAGACATTAATATAGCTTCTAAAGATACTACTGCTATTTCAACCAAGGATTTTACAGAGTTTAAAGTCTTGGATTCCAAATTCATTGACAACTCTAAACTTTGGGAGCCGTTCCATAAGGCTTTGAGCGATTTTACAGAAGAAAAATACAACGCCTTAAAGCCGTTAATTTTAGAACAGGATATTCCAACGCTACAACAGCATATCCAAGAAGCAACATTGTCTTATGAAGATCTGACTAAATTCTATCTCTATCGCATTCGGAAATTTGATCGTGAAAATGACTTATCATTAAATTCAGTCATTGCTTTGAATCCCAATGTTATTTCTGAAGCCAAACAGAAGGACAGCGATCTCAATAACAAGATGGGTAAACATCCAATTTTCGGAATGCCGATTCTGCTAAAGGATAATATCAATACTGCTGAAATGCCAACGACTTCTGGGGCAGTGGCATTTCAAAATAATAACACCACCACCGATGCTTTCATTGTAGAACGTTTGAAAGAGCAAGGCGCACTGATTTTGGGAAAAGCCAATTTAAGCGAATGGGCTTATTTCTTTTGCGGCGATTGCCCAAGCGGCTATAGTGCGATTGGCGGACAAACCTTAAATCCATATGGTCGAAAAACGATGGATTCCGGTGGTTCCAGTTCGGGAAGTGGGGCCGCTGTTGCTGCCAATTTTTGCGTGGCAGCTATTGGCAGTGAAACCTCAGGTTCTATTTTGTCGCCATCAAGTCAGAACTCTATCGTCGGATTAAAACCAACCATCGGTATATTGAGTAGAACTGGCATTGTGCCCATTTCTTCAACTTTAGATACCCCAGGGCCAATGGCTAAAAACGTTATAGATACCGCTATTGTTTTAGACGCGATGTTAGGCTATGATGCTAACGATCCGAAATCGGTTACTTCAAAATTCGAAAACAATTTTTATTATGATGCTTTTCTTAAAGGGAATAACTTGGAAGGCAAACGCTTTGGAGCTTTTCAGGAATTGATGAAAGATTCTTTATATTTTAGGGCGATTGCCGATCTCAAAACCAAAGGTGCGCTTATCATTGAAATTGATGAGGATAAAGTAGAATTACCCGGTTTTTTAAGACTTTTAAATTTGGATATGCAAAACGATTTTTCCAACTATATTAAATCTTCGGGAGATCCTAAACTTCCGATAAAATCTGTCGCAGATGTGATGGCGTTCAATGAAAAAGATTCTATTGTGAGAATGCCGTATGGACAAAATTTATTCGCAGGAATTGTGGCCGATTCAACTACTGACAAAGAATTCGATGCGATCAAAAATACCCTGAAAACCAATGGCAGATTGTTTTTTGACGCTGCCATGAAAAAACACAATTTAGACGGATTTTTGTCCATAAATAATTTTCATGCTGGTTTTGCAGCGGTGGCTGAATATCCTGCTATTACAGTGGCGATGGGTTATTCTGAAAGTGGTGAACCAGAAGGTTTGACCTTTATCAGTAAACCTTTTTCCGAAAAGCTTTTATTAGGCTGGGCTTATTCCTATGAACATGTTTCCAAAAGACGCGTTGCTCCTAAAAATTATAATTAATTCGTAGAGCTTTTGATTTGGTTCAAATACCAAGGTTCTGATTTCAGATATAGGATTCTGTTTTAGTTCCATTGCGTCCTTTACGGTTGATTTTATAAACGCAAAGGACCCCAAGGTTTTTCGCAAAGATCGCAAAGTTTAGAGTTCAGTTTCTTGCCTTCACAAAAGTTACGGACGGCAAGCAACTTCAATTTGAATTTCAACTTCAGTTTCGACTTCAATTACTTATCTTTGCACACTTAATTTTTTTGGAATATGAGAACGAAGTCGATTAAAAAGAACCGCATCAATGTCGTGACCCTTGGCTGTAGTAAGAACGTTTATGATAGTGAAGTCCTAATGGGGCAACTCAAGGCGAGTGGGAAAGATGTGGTGCATGAAGAGTCAGGTAACATTGTCGTGATCAATACCTGCGGCTTTATCAATAATGCAAAAGAAGAAAGTATCAACACCATCCTTGATTTCATGCAGAAAAAGGAAGATGGCGAAGTCGATAAAGTGTTTGTTACGGGTTGTTTAAGTGAACGTTACAAACCAGATTTGCAAAAGGAAATCCCAAATGTGGACCAATATTTTGGAACTACTGAATTGCCGGCTTTATTAAAAGCGTTAGGTGCCGATTATAAGCACGAACTTATTGGCGAGCGTTTAACCACGACTCCAAAAAACTATGCTTATTTAAAAATTGCCGAAGGCTGTGATAGACCTTGCAGTTTTTGTGCTATTCCACTTATGCGCGGAAAACATAAAAGTACGCCGATTGAAAACCTTGTCGTTGAAGCTGAGAAATTAGCAGCCACTGGTGTTAAAGAACTTATTCTAATCGCACAAGATTTAACCTATTACGGTCTCGATTTATACAAAAAGAGGAATTTAGCCGAATTGCTTGAAGCTCTTGTAAAAGTAGAAGGCATTGAGTGGATCCGATTGCATTATGCATTCCCGACAGGTTTCCCGATGGATGTCTTGGACCTCATGAATAGAGAATCGAAAATCTGTAATTATTTAGATATTCCCTTACAACATATTTCCGATCATATTTTGAAAAGTATGCGTCGTGGAACCACTAAGGAAAAGACGACTAATTTGATAAAGGAATTTAGAAAAACAGTTCCAGAAATGACGATTAGAACCACATTAATCGTTGGATATCCTGGAGAAACCGATGAAGATTTTCAGGAATTGAAACAATGGGTCAGCGACATGCGCTTTGAGCGTTTGGGCTGTTTTACCTATTCGCATGAAGAAAACACACATGCTTTTAATTTGGAAGATGATGTGCCAGAAGAAGTCAAGATCCAACGCGCGAATGAGATTATGGAACTCCAATCGCAAATTTCATGGGAATTGAACCAAACCAAAATAGGACAAACTTTTAAAGTCGTTATTGATAGAAAAGAAGGCGAATACTTTGTAGGCCGTACCGAATTTGACTCTCCAGATGTCGATAACGAAGTGCTCATTGATGCTTCAAAATGCTATTTGAAAACTGGCGAATTTACCACGGTAAAAATTACTGAAGCCGAAGATTTCGATCTTTATGCTGATGTCGTAACGTCTTAAACATTATTGCTCGTAAAACTTTAAAATATACTTTATAAAAAAGACCTGAATGCAAAAGATGTGCACTCAGGTCTTTTTTATATCATTGAAGTGCCTAATACCTGTACTTTCTAAGCCTGTTATTGTGCTAAAATCAATTTTCATTAATCCTAGATAGACTGTTTTTGGCAACATCTAAGGCTCTAAGTATCGGTTTCTTTTTAAGTTTGTGCCTACTCATGCGTTTCAAAATATTGGCTAGCACTTTTACTGCTTCAGTAATATGAGGGCCTTTGTTAAGCATGACACATTCTGCTTGACCACTAATAGTAGCATCCGAAATTTCTGCTCTTGTAGCTATTCCTTTTTTTGCTAGGTTGTCTAATACCTGTGTTGCCCAAATTACTGGGATATGTGCTGCTTCACACAAAAGAAGGATTTGATCTTGCACCTCCGAAATCCTATCAAAACCTACTTCTACAGCAAGATCGCCTCTTGCAATCATGACGCCGATATTCCTGTTTTTCATAGCTTCAAAAAGGATTAAGGGTAGGTTTTCAAAAGCTTCCTTATTTTCTATTTTGAATACAACGCCACAGGAAGTATTGTCTAATTTGTCAAGTTCATTATAGAGTTGGGTAACATCAGTGGCCTTTCTGACAAAGGAATACCCCAGCATATCCGCATGTTTACTTACAAAAGGAAGTAATTCAATGTCATCAGGAGTCAACGAAGGTAAGGTCAGGGAAGTGTCAGGAAGGTTAATACCCTTGTCCAGTTTTAGCGATGTTTTATGTGCCTTTTTTATAAGAATACGAATCTTGTCAGTAGTTTTAGAAACTGCGACTGCTTCTATGGCACCGTCATCAAAAAACACTCTATGTCCTACCTGAAGATCATCTATGATTTGCGGTAGTGTTACGGTTATTTGTGGGAGTTCATTTGTGTTATCAGCAAGCACCATCGCGTTGAGATTATCCTCCTTTTTAAGATACATGAAATCTCCATCCAGTACATTCAGGCTCCTTTTAGTTTTCCATTTTTCGTCTTTTTTATTCAGAATATAAATCTCGGCAATCCTAATTTTAGGACCCGGTAAATCCATGTATATTTTAACAGGCTGTTTCAAGTTTTCACTTACAGCATGTATATTGGTTAGCATTTTTTTCCATAATGAAATGTCACCATGACTAAGATTTATGCGAGCTATGTTCATGCCCGATTGTATCAAGTCTTTCAATAAATCTGAATTGTCCGCAGCTTCGTCTGGCATAGTAACCATAATCTCAGTAGAATGTGCTTTCTTATTAGATTTAAAAAGTGCATTAACATGTTCCTGCAATAGCTTTTGACTCCCAAAATAGCCAATAGTAGTACTGTTTTGATCTTTTTCCCCTGAGATGCCACGGAGCAGTTTTATCAATATTAGGGCGTTTGAAACGTTTGAAAGGGTATATCCTGCTCCACTGCCGAGGGATGATATTCCAAGTTCAGATAGATATCCCTGGATCTTTCGGATATCCATGCTTCTAAGTACCAAGTATCTATATAAATTAATAGCGCTTTCGGCGTAGCGTAAGTCAACAGTGAGATTAATATTGTTTTCAGGGCTATGGCTTAAAAGTGACTCGTAAATCTTTTCAAGTCCTTTTTCTAGTTTTTTCAGGTTCACATCAATTTTTTTTCGTTATAAATGTTCTCGCGTTACCGACAATAACGCGCGAACCAATTTAAACATTCTGAGCCTTAAATCAATAATAAAAATCATGTTTTGACTGCTTTATTATGTAGAGATTGAACCCCAGCATCAGCGCTTACGCATGATTACGACATCTATTTTATATTACTTAATTTTGAGTATTCAAAAAAAAAACAATTTTAGTGAAAAAAATACTCATTATAGAAGATGATCCGGAGCTAAATAGAAATTTAAGAGATGCCTTAACAGCTGAAAATATGCTGGTAGAAACAGTTTATGATGGACTTTTGGCCGAACGAATTCTTAATAAATCGCATTTTGATTGTATTTTACTAGATGTTAATTTACCAGGAAAGAATGGATTTGACTTGGCTAAAGATTTTAGAACCCATAACACATCTACACCCATTTTAATGATTTCGGCGTTTTCTGAATTGGAAGATAAGGTACAAGGTTATGAAATGGGTGCAGACGATTATATTACCAAACCCTTTTATATGCGCGAGTTGATTTTGAAAATCAATTCGTTGATAAAAAGAAGTCAAAACGTTTCTGCAGACACCAAAGAAACTACAGTGATCATTGCAGGTGACCTTCAATTGAACACCACTTTAAAAGAAGTGAGCCGACAAGGCATCACCATTGCATTAACCCCGAGAGAATATCAAATTCTTTTGAAATTACTGGAAAGCAAAGGCGAAATTGTCTCCAAGCAAACTTTAATACAACAAATATGGGGCAGGTCATTTGATGCCAATACCAACACCATCGAAGTATATATCAATTTTTTACGTAAAAAAATCGATCGTCCGTTTGGAAAAGAATCTATAAAAACCAGAATAGGGTACGGCTATTATTTTGAGGATTAATGAGTATTAGAAGGAAGATTTTACTGTATTTTTCTGCGACCATCATTAGTTTGTTGGGCATCACCTTGTTTTTTATTTACACGCTTTTTTACGAATATCGCGAAGAGGAATTTCAACAAGAACAGAAACAGAAAATTACCTCTACCATTAAATTCCTGACTGAGATTAAACAGGCCGATAAATCCATCATCCAGGCCATGGATCGGATTAGCATCAATGAGTTTTATGATGAAAAACTTTTGATTTTTGATCATGACAAAGAACTCATTTATTCTAGCATTGACGATTTGCAGATTCCTGAGAACGAGGTTAATGATATTTTAAATGTGCTGACTGTTGCCCATCCATGGTTGGAAACAAAAGATGATTTGTACGATGTGGTGGGCGTGTACGTCAAGTACAATAACAATACCTACTTTGGCATCAATAAGGCTTTTGATGAATCGGGATATTCTAAATTGGATTTTTTGCGCTATGTGCTAATTTTTACTTTTTTGGGCATTGCACTAGTTGTTATTTTAATCGCTTATTATCTATCTCGAATTATCGCCGAACCCATTGTTGATATTACCGAAAAAATCACAGCTTATAATTTTGATACTCTTTATATTCCTATTAAAGTGAAGCGTTCGGAGAATGAAATTGTGGTGTTGGCGGAACAATTCAATAAGCTGATGAAACGGATGAAGGAAGCGGTTTCCTTTCAAAAACATGCGATCAATCATATTTCCCATGAATTAAAAACACCAATCGCCGTCTTGGTTTCCAATTTTGAACGGATGGAGAACGAAACGGATTTGCAGGTTTTAAAAGCGCAAATCGGGCGTCAAAAAGAACACACTAAAAATTTAAGTGAGATTATTAATCTGTTGTTGGAGCTGTCTAAAACCGATGCCGGACAAAGTATTCCAAAAACGAAAATCCGAGTGGACGAGCTTATTTTCGACACCATCGATGAATTGGCACAACTCTATTCAAATTTTGAGTTTTCATTGGATTATATGGGGCCAACGGATAATGAGGATTTTTTGACTATTCAAGGTTCGGCCCGACTGTTAAAGGCCGCTTTTATGAATCTTATGGTAAATTCCATTCATTACAGTTCAAACAATGAAGGCAATATTCATATTATTACGTCACTGAATCAACTTCAAATCGACTTCATCAATAAAGGTCCAGTTATTACTACAGATGAACAAAAATACTTGTTTCAACATTTCTTCAGAGGGCAGAATAGCAAAGGCAAATCCGGGTTTGGTTTAGGGCTTGTTTTTATCCATAAAATTATTTCCCAGCACAACGGCGTTATTTCTTATACTATGGACGAAAAGAATTTAAATAACTTTTCTGTCGTTTTCCCATTGCATCAAGGTTGATTTCCTAAAGAAAAGTTAAGCTAAACTTTATCCGTTTTAAGGTCTTTTTAAGGTCGTTTTGAAGTCTTTTGCCAACATGAAATGGAAAGATAAAAAACGAACTCGCAACATGCATTACTTCAAGATGTATGTTTTAGTCGGCTTACTGATGAGCATAAACTCAGATGCATTTGCTCAAGCTCAGCAAATCGATACTCTTAAATTAAGTCGACAGCAATATGAAGAAGTTTTCTTAAAGCAAAATCTGTTGTTGCTGGCAGAAAAATTTAAAATTGACCAGGCAGAAGCTGTGGTCTTACAAGCTAAACTTTGGCCCAATCCTAATTTTTCGCTGGACGATGTCAACTTATGGGGCACCAAAAAGCAGCTGTCCTATTTAGATGAACCCTTGCCGCAGGTGTTTGGAAGCGCTGCTAAAAACACTCAGTTTTCAGTACAATTGGAGCAACAAATCCTGACGGCAGGCAAACGCAAAAAGCAAGTTAATCTTGAAAAAGTAGGCGTCAATGTCGCTCAACAAGAATTTGAAGAGCTCTTGCGTCAATTAAAATATGATTTTAGAAACACGCTTACAGAGTTACAGTATTTGCAATTATATAGTAAGGTGTTTTTTAAGCAACGTGATTTGATGCAAAACCTTTTACAAGCGTATAAAAAACAACTTGAAAACAATCATATCAGTAAGGGTGATTATATGCGACTTCAATCCTTGCAATTTGAACTGTCCAAACAAATAAATGAGCTTTCCAAAGAAAGAAACGAAAAGGAAAAGGATTTGAAAATCCTTTTGAGTATTGCGGATGAAGCTACTTTGTTTGTATTTGAAGACGATTTCACCCCAGATCTTCAAAATATTCAAAGTTTGACCC
>JBARDR010000334.1:0-2407 GCA_049795335.1 Gelidibacter sp.
CCTAAACCTTTGCTTTTGGCAAATTGAATGAACTTATGAGCGTTTAACGAGTTCACGATGACCGATTTATCTAAATGGTAATCCAATCCTGCTTTTTTTGCTGTTTGGGTCACATTGTCCAACATCCCTTTTACTTGCTCAGCAGTCATTCCTTTGCGTTTCTCGAGATATTGCTGATAATCCTCGGTTACTGATTCAGGAAAAGCAGGATCTAATTGGTAGCTTTTCCAGATGATTTCGATGTGTTTTTTGTCGGAAAATTGCTCAAGAGCGGTTTCAAGATTCCGCTTTCCGATATAACAAAACGGACACATGACATCACTCCAAATTTCTATTTTCATTTTGTTTTCCATTATTTTTTTATTTACTGAATATATATTTACTTTTTGTAGGTTATTTCTATTTGGTCGATCTTTGGCTAGGTTCATTACTTTATTAAATTGAAAATCTTAATTCACCAGTTATACAATGCACATTAGTGTAAAAACGACTTTGTATAAAGTTTCCAAAATTGGCTGCTTGATTGCAAAGAGGTAAATACTGGCTTTAGAAAATCCTGCTACATTTTGAGGTGCAGCAGGATTTTATAAGTAGCACAGACCACTTAATTACACACAATTTTTGTGGAGTTTGGTAGAATACCGTTCAGTTTATTTAGACTTCTTGAGTCTCTTTTCTGCCTTTTTTTCTTTTGGAGTTTTAGCAGCTTCTTTTTTAACCGCCTTTTTTGCGTCTTGACTTTTTGCCATGAGATTTTCTTTTAAAGATTTATTCATCCAAATTTAAGGATAAAAAGCACAGGTTGAAGTTGCTTTTTGATCGGTTGTGCATAAATAGGAAATTCATTGTCATAGCACCAAATTGATTTTTAATTTAAAATCATATCAATGGTCTTTGAATTAGTTCTTATTAGATGAAATTATTTGTAACATCACTCCGAAATAGGCATCATTAAATTTAGTTTATACTGAATTTTAGCTGTAAAAATTTTTTGACACGAATTACACGTATTTACGCGAATTGAATCTTCTTCTGAAAGTTCAGACGTAAATTATTTTCAATAAATTTCAAAAATGTAACAGACTTTCAGTCTGTTTAATAAAAAAGTCAAATGTACGTGCGGTTGATTACATAAATTCCACACCTCTTAAATTCAAATGTTTTTGAATTCCCAAAAAGCATTTTTTGGCAGTGGCGCCTCAAAAGTTTTTAATTCTTTCGAACCTGGGATTTCATAGGTTAATTTCCAGGCATGAAGACAAATGGACAGTGGGAAATAGTTTCGATCAGAACCATATTTTTCATCGCCGATTATAGGCAATCCGATGTTTGATAATTGGGCTCTGATTTGATGAAATCGACCTGTGGTTGGTTTGACTTCTAAAAGGTAGCCAAACTCATTTTGGTCAATAACTTGATAGGAAAGCCGACAGTCCTGAGCGTCTTTTAATTTTGTTGTGACGATATCCGCTCTTTTTTCGGGGTTATTTTTTACTAGAAAATTGATTAAAGTGCCTTTGTTTTTTTGCGGCTTGTGGGATACTATTGCCAAATATGTTTTTTGAACTTTTCGGCTACTAAAGAGATTATTTAATTCTACTAGAATGCTTTTTTTCTTAACGAAAATCAGAAGTCCACTAGTTACGCGATCTAATCGATGTGCAACGCCCACATAAGGTTTTCGATTGTTTTTTAATAAATGTTCAAAAACTTGATCTTCCACCGTGTTTTTTTCAAAAGGACTTTTTTCGCTAATAAGTCCAGCCTTTTTATTGACGACAATATAATCGTTGTTTTCATGTATTACTTGAAGGGACATCATTGGTGCTGTTGTTTTTGAACTTTAGAATTGTGATGAAATAACAAAGAAACGCATATGCTATCTAGTTATCTAAGTATTGAATATAATTTTTTTTATGAACTCGCCAGGGCGATTATATTTTAAATGCGCTTCGTGCTTCTATTCAGCTATTAATTCAATTGACAATCGAAGTGCATTGGAATTAAGACGAAATTTGATAAACGAATGTCTTTTTCGTTTTCAACGACATGGTTTTTGTCATTCTATTCAAATAACTTCTAGGATAGATTCCGATATTCTATTAGTAGTTGCTTTTCTTTTTAAAACTACAAAGGCAGAAGAGACCGAATATTTCTTACTTAAAATGGGCAATGGATTGCATGCTTCACTGCTCCAAAATAAAGTCAGCAAAGTACAAAAGGATGACATTAGTCATATAATTTCAAGAATCTAAACTTTACCTTTATTCCACTTTTAAAAACATTAATATTATGACAGAAATACAAATTGCACAAAGCGTTACGCCGAAGCATATTAGAGAAATCGCGGCAAAATTGGCAATTCCTGAGGAGAAATTGGAGTATTACGGTAATGACAAAGCAAAAC
>JBARDR010000335.1:0-2239 GCA_049795335.1 Gelidibacter sp.
CGCTAAAGGCACTGCTGAGTACTTAAAAGCGCATTTGAACTAAGAAGCGTTTCAACGTATAAAAATCAAAGCCCTGTCGCAAGACAGGGAATTTTATTAAATAAAAATTTATAATTATGGTCAAAGAATTAGAACAAGACAATTTAGGACAATTAGTGTCAGATAATGAGACTGTAGTTGTTCAATATTCGGCTAGCTGGTGTGGTAATTGCAGAATCATGAAACCGAAATTCAAAAAGTTAGCTTCAGAAAATGAAAACGTGACCTTTGTTATAGCCGATGCTGAAAAATTTCCAGAATCAAGAAAATTAGCTTCCGTAGACAACTTACCTACATTTGCGATTTTTAAAAATGGAACTTTTGTCAATCAAGTGCAGACTAACAAATTTGAGATTTTAAAAGATTTATTCGATGAAGCTACCAATAATTAAACACCTTACTCAATTTATTGAGGACAACGATGAAGATTTTGTAGTTGAGACTATTGAAACCTTAGAAAACCTCACTGAAGTCTCTTCATTAAAGGACGAAGAGCTTGATGTTATTGGTGAACTGATCTCTAATATGTATGGTGCGTTGGAAGTACACAAAATGGTAAAGGACGGTGCTCCTAAAAAAGAAGCACTAAATACCTTTATGTCGCGTGTTCTTGGATCGATAGACAAATAATAGAAAAGCGTTTATTACATTTCAAAAACCATCTCCAATGAGATGGTTTTTTTGTTTTTACATACCGTCTTTTCTAACTTTCATCACTGTATTCAAACCTCACATATGCAAGGTGTTAGGACATCTATTTTTTGTATATTATGACTTTATCAAGTGCAACTTATAACTTTAAAATTATGCTAGAAAACGATTACGTTAAAATTTTTTCAGGAAGCTTTATTGTTGCTCAATTGGTTGTGGATCGCTTAGAAAGACTAGGTATTGATGCCATAGTAAAAGATGAATCTGAATCGGCAAGAATGGCAGGATTTGGATCTTCTTTTCAAGGCTATCAAGAACTTTATGTATCTCAAGAAGAACTGGATCTTGCGATCCAAATTGTAGAATCCGTTAAGGGAGAATTGGAGATATAAAAAAACCCTGAATTACTTCAAGGTTTCTTTCTCTATGCTATAGGTTTACAATTAATTATGCTTTTACCGCATACATTTTTTCTCTCAGCTCTTGAATTGCCTTATCGTCCATGTACTCGTCAAAGGTCATGTAACGATCAATGACACCATTTGGAGTAAGTTCAATGATTCGGTTGGCGACCGTTTGCGCAAACTCGTGGTCATGGGTGGTAAACAACACTGTTCCTTTAAAATTAGACAACGAGTTGTTGAAGGCCGTAATACTTTCAAGATCCAAGTGGTTGGTAGGCTCATCCAGCATCAAAACGTTAGCTCTCATCATCATCATTCTGCTGAGCATACAACGCACTTTTTCTCCTCCAGACAAAACATCTGAAGTTTTAAGCGCCTCTTCGCCACTAAAGATCATTTTTCCTAAAAACCCTCTGATATATACTTCTTCACGCTCCTCTTCAGTGGTCGCCCATTGACGCAACCAATCTACAAGCGTGAGTTTATTATCAAAATACTCACTGTTATCCAATGGCAAATAGGATTGTGATGTGGTTATTCCCCAGCTATACTCCCCTCTATCTGCTTTTTCCTTACCATTAAGAATTTGATAAAACGCAGTGGTAGCCCGTGAATCTTTTGAATAAACCACTACTTTATCACCTTTTGCCAAGTTGATATCCACATTCTTAAAAAGGATATCGCCCTCCAAGGAGGCTTCAAGACCGGTAATATTCAAAATTTGATCTCCCGCTTCTCTATCTCGTTCAAAAATGATCGCTGGATAACGACGGCTAGAAGGTCTAATATCGGTAATATTCAACTTCTCGATCATCTTTTTTCTACTGGTTGCTTGTTTGGATTTTGCAACGTTTGCAGAGAAACGACGAATAAACTCTTCCAATTCTTTCTTTTTGTCTTCAGCTTTTTTGTTGTGCTGCGCACGTTGTCTTGCTGCTAGTTGAGAAGATTCATACCAGAAGGTATAGTTACCTGAGTAATGGGTAATTTTACTAAAGTCGATATCGGAAATATGGGTACACACCGAATCCAAAAAGTGCCTGTCGTGAGATACTACAATGACACAGTTTTCATAATTGGCCAAAAAGTTCTCCAACCACGTGATGGTTTCATAATCCAAGTCGTTGGTAGGCTCATCCATAATG
>JBARDR010000336.1:0-4108 GCA_049795335.1 Gelidibacter sp.
ATCCCATGTTGACTGGTTCCTTTTTCTACTTTTAAAAAGTCGGTAATCCGTCCGTTAGCATCAGTATATTTTTCATCCATGGTTACCCATTTCCCCATGTCTTCTTGTTTGGATAGCGTAATCTTAACATCAGGAGCTGGCTTTCCTTGAGTCACGTCCAAAATATGACTAGACAATTGATATTTAGCTTCTTGAGCAAAACTCACACTCGCAACTGCAAGCATCAATACGAGTAATAATTTTTTTGTTTTCATTTTATATCGTTTTTTTATTTTTTGACTTTAAATCCTGAGCGTTCGACCGCTTTTATTGCAATGTTGTGATCATTTTCACTACCGCCACCACCAGAGACGCCTAAACTCCCGATCAATTGATCATCCTTATAAATAGGAACGCCTCCTCCCAACAATAAGAGTTCGGGCAATGTATTCAAGTTCTGAGCATCCTTACTTGCAGCTGCCGAGTTCATAAGATCGAAACTTGCCGTTTTTGTGGATACCGAGGTATACGCTTTTCTACGAGAAGCTTCGCTGTTGTGCGGTCCAACATCATCTCCTTTGAGTAACAAAAGCGTTACACCTGACGTATTAAGTACCGCTACAGATACATTTTTATTAATATTAGCTGCTTCCAATTTTGCATTTTCTGCTAACTTCAACGCTCCAGCTTGATTCAAATTGTAGGATTGATCAACATCCTGAGCTGAAAGACCAGAAGCCATAATTGAAAACAACACAATGCACATACTTTTACTAAGTTTCATATGTTTTGGAGTTATTATTTTATAATGTCTTGGTATTTGTCGTGCTTTTTCTCAAAAACCGATTTCACGAAAGAACATTCTGCCACAGCTTTCAAGTTCCTTTGACGTAAATAATCTGCGGCAGCGTCAATCAGTTTTTTCCCAATGCCGTGCCCTTTCATCGAATCGTTCACTTCGGTATGATCAATAGTGATTTCTTGATCTCCCGAATATCTGTAGGTCATTTCAGCTTCTTGTTTGCCATCCAGTTCTACATAAAAGGAACCTTCTTTCCCATTGTCTTTATGTTTTATATCCATACTATAATAGTTGTTGAAATTGCATTACGGCCATATTTAGCTCGTCATCAAAGTTGACATCCGAAATTTTTCCATCGGCAAAGTTGTCTTGGAACATTGGCAGCGAAAATGTAGCTACTATGCGAGCATCATGATAAGGAAACCTACTTTTTGCTATATCCAATACCGTTGCACCGCCTCTAGCTCCAGTTGCAGTCGCCATCAACAGCATAGGTTTGCCCATAAACAATTTAGCTTCCTGTCGCGACATCCAATCAAACAAATTTTTGAAAACCGCGGAATAAGCGCCGTTGTTTTCTGCCAATGATATTACAATCCCATCGGCCGCTTTAATATACTCATGAAATTTTATGGCATTTTCCGGAATACCACTTTTCTTTTCTAAATCTGTACTGTAAATAGGGAGTTCAAAGTCGTTCAAATCTAAAAGCGTCACTTGGCCATCTTCCACTAAGCTTGCTGCATAATTTGCCAATTCCTTATTAATAGAGTTTGAACTGTTACTTCCTGCGAATGCTAAAATTTTCTTCATTTGTGATCTTAATTAGTTTTTTTATAAGATTAATTATTATGCTGCAAATTTACATTAAAAACTTTTATTTTCCATGGAATATAATCCCATGTAAACAACTTTAACGTTTATTTAATATTCATCCCATATTGCTGTTTTCGTAAGAATATTAAAGTTTGTATTTTTACATCAAACAAAAATAGAAATGGACCTTAACTTCAACAAAAACGAAGATCACAATAAACTTCTACTCTCAGCTTTACGCAAACGTTTTGCCAAAGTAAAATTGGGCGGTGGCCAAGAAAGTATTGATAAACATCACGAGAAAGGTAAAATGACAGCGCGCGAGCGCATCGATTATCTGCTAGATCCTAAATCCAAATCTATTGAAATTGCCGCTTTTGCTGGCGAAGACATGTATGAAGAGCATGGTGGTTGTCCTTCAGGAGGTGTAGTTATCAAAATCGGATATGTGAAAGGCAAACAATGTATGGTGGTTGCAAATGATGCCACTGTGAAAGCTGGCGCTTGGTTTCCCATTACTGGAAAAAAGAATTTAAGAGCGCAGGAAATTGCGATTGAGAACCGCTTACCAATCATTTATCTCGTCGATTCTGCCGGGGTATATTTACCGATGCAAGATGAAATTTTTCCTGACAAGGAGCACTTTGGACGCATTTTCAGAAATAACGCCATTATGAGCAGCATGGGCATTACTCAGATTGCAGCCGTTATGGGAAGTTGTGTTGCAGGTGGGGCTTACTTGCCAATCATGAGCGACGAAGCTTTAATTGTAGACAAAACGGGGAGCATCTTTTTGGCAGGAAGTTATTTGGTAAAGGCCGCCATTGGTGAAACGATTGATAATGAAACCTTAGGTGGTGCCACAACCCATTGCGAAATTTCTGGGGTAACAGATTATAAGGCCAAAGACGATAAAGATGCTTTGGACACAATCAGAAATATTATTGATAAAATTGGCGATTTTGACACAGCGGGATACAATCGTGCAGCATCACTAAAACCAAAGGAAAACCCTGAAGATATTTACGGAATTATTCCAAAAAGTCGTTCGGATCAATACGATATGTATGAGATCATCAAACGTTTGGTCGATAACTCAGAATTTGACGAATACAAAGCAGGCTACGGACAAACTATCATTACGGCCTATGCACGAATTGACGGTTGGGCCGTCGGAATTGTTGCCAACCAAAGAAAATTAGTAAAAACTGCCAAAGGCGAAATGCAATTTGGGGGTGTGATTTATAATGATTCAGCCGATAAAGCCACCCGTTTTATTGCGAATTGCAACCAAAAGAAAATTCCGTTGGTATTTTTACAAGACGTTACAGGATTTATGGTGGGTAGTAAAAGTGAGCATGGCGGCATTATAAAAGACGGTGCGAAAATGGTAAATGCCGTGAGTAACTCAGTAGTTCCGAAATTCACGATTATTATTGGCAATAGTTATGGTGCCGGAAATTACGCCATGTGCGGTAAAGCCTATGACCCACGATTAATCGTTGCCTGGCCAAGTGCTGAATTAGCGGTCATGAGCGGCAATTCGGCGGCAAAAGTATTACTTCAAATCGAGACGGCTTCCCTTAAAAAGAAAGGGCAAACCATCACTAAAGAACAGGAAGATGAACTTTTCAACAAGATCAAAGACCGATATGATGCGCAAGTATCGCCTTATTACGCTGCAGCCAGAATTTGGACAGACGGCATCATTGATCCATTAGATACCAGAACTTGGATTAGCATGGGGATCGAGGCGGCAAACCACGCTCCTATTGAGAAAAAATTTAATATGGGTGTTTTGCAGGTGTAATTTAAAACAAATAAAAAGATGCTTCGACAAGCTCAGTATCCGCCAATTCGATGTTATAATTAAGGATAAAAATTTGCAATAAAACAACTTACGATTATCAAAGGAAAAAAATAGTTTATAATTTTAACGACGAAAATTATTCCCTCAAAGATCAATATTCAATCTCATCTTTGTTTTTATAAACACAAAAGAGCGAACCGAAAGTCGCTCTTTTGTGTTTAAAATAGATTTATAAGATTTCCAATGAACATCTTTCAAATGACGTTACATCTTTTTTAATGACTGTCCTTTTTTATTAACTTCAAGGTTTCCTTACGTTGAATCTTGCCTGTGGCTGTTTCTTTAAATTTAGGAATAGCATAAATGGCTTTTGGAACTTCTAACTTTTCTAATCCCTTAAATACCGACGCTTTAAGCGTGTTGGAATCACTTTCCAAAATAAGAATTAATTTTTCGCCCAAATGAACATCTGGTTCTGATGCTATAAAAAATCGCTCCGTAATTTGATCGGCAAGTTTGGCTTCAATCTGTTCAGGAAACAACTTAACACCTCCTGAATTGACTATATTATCCATACGGCCTATCAATTCGAATTCATTGTCCGAATGCAATTTAACCACATCATTGGTCACTAAGCACTCTGGTGCCACTTTTGGAGCTTCAATCACCAAACAGCCTCGGTCATCCTGCGAAATAGTCAC
>JBARDR010000337.1:0-1575 GCA_049795335.1 Gelidibacter sp.
CAACAACACCTAAAGTTTTACCTCTTAATTCGGTCCCTTTAGCATAGTTCTTTTTAAGAGCATTAAATTTAGAATCTCCATCTAAAGGCATATTTCTGTTAGCATCGTGCAAGAATCTAACACCACCAAATAAATGTGCAAACACTAATTCTGCAACAGATTGCGATGAGGCTGCAGGTGTATTGATAACCTGTAGACCTTTGCTGCGTGCATACTCTACATCAATATTGTCCATACCAACCCCACCACGACCAATGACTTTAAGGCCTGGGCATGCATCAATAATATCTTTTCTTACCGTGGTAGCACTTCTTACCAACAACACATCGATTTGATGTTCATTAATATAGTTGCCTAGTTGTTCTTGGGCAACTGTAGTTGAAATCACTTCAATTCCTGCTGCCTTTAAGGCGTCAATACCACTTTGTGAAATTCCGTCGTTTGCTAATACTTTCATGAAAATTTATTTTTCATTCCCACGCAGGTGGGAATCTATTTGTTATTACTTTATCATTTCCGAAGAAACGGAAATCTTTATATTTTTAATAGGACTTTTAAAGAAGCGTTACTGCCAACTTAATTTATGCTCTCGCTTCCAATTCACTCATGACTTCTACTAGTGCCTTAACACTATCTAAAGGTAAGGCGTTGTACATTGAAGCTCTATAGCCGCCAACACTTCTATGGCCACTTAAGCCACTGATGCCAGCTTCTTTCAACATGGTTTCAAAGGTTTCTTTTAATTTGTCATTGCCCAAAGTGAAAGTTGCGTTCATCATTGAACGGTCGTCCTTAGCAGCATAGCCCTTAAATAATGGATTGAGATCAATTTCAGAATAAAGCACGCGAGCTTTCATTTCGTTAACTTTTTCAATAGCTTTAATTCCGCCTAAGTTTTTAAGCCATTCCAAAGTGAGCATGGAGGTATACACTGCATAAACTGCAGGTGTGTTGTACATGCTTTCTTTAGCAATATGTTCTTGATAATTCAAGATTGCCGGCATTTTGCGCGATACTTTTCCTAAAACATCTTCTTTAACAACAACTAAAGTTGTTCCAGCAGGACCCATGTTTTTTTGTGCACCTGCATAAATGAGATCAAATTTAGAAAAATCCAATTCACGTGAAAAAATATCACTACTCATGTCGCAAACCATTGGAACTGGCGAGTTCGGGAATTTGTGCATTTGCGTTCCAAAAATGGTGTTGTTGGAAGTGCAATGGAAATAGTCAAAATCCGAAGGGATGGAATAGCCTTTTGGAATGTAGTTGAAACCTGCATCTTTTGAAGAGCCTACTTCGACGATCTCACCATAAATCTTAGCTTCTTTAATGGCATTCGTGCTCCAGGTACCTGTATTCAGGTAGCCTGCACGTTTTTCCAATAAGTTTTGAGCCGCCATAACAAACTGCATGCTCGCTCCACCTTGTAAAAATAAGGCTTGGTAACCTTTTCCTTGCAGACCTAATAGCTCCAAAGCTAAAGCTCTGGCATTTTCCATAACATCTACAAATTGTTTGCTTCGATGTGAAATTTCCAATAAGGATAATCCCATATTATTGAAGTCAATAACC
>JBARDR010000338.1:0-15167 GCA_049795335.1 Gelidibacter sp.
GAATACGGTACAGTTACTGCTTTACCACGTTGTTTGCCAGGTTGCATTTTTGGTAGCAAGCCGATGACACGTTGTGCTTCTTTTTCTAATCCAGGATGTGGTGCTCTTGCCTGAACACTTGTAATACTTCCAGATTTATCAATCTTAAAGATCACATTAATACGTTGTCTTCCTGAAAGACCTAACTCAGAAGCCAATTCCGTGTTGAATCTTTTATTTACGAACTCCGCGATTTTTTTGGACATACAATCCTTTTTCGCATTGTTGCCATTTTCTTTTTCACATCCAGGAAACACCGGTACATTTTCAATAACTGCAAATGGCACCTCAATATCTTCTTCTGGAGCTTCGACAACAACAACATCTTCAACTTTCGCAATTTCCACTTCCTGATTTGATTCAGACGATTCAATTACAGTCTCTACAACTTCTTTATCATCCTTAACAACCTCAATAAGTTCTGGGGCTGCTGGTGGCGGTGGTGGCGGTGGTGGTGGCGTTTGTAATTGTTCAGTGATTGGAATTTCTTCTTCCAATTCATCATCCATATTAATCATGCCAATATCAATCGCTGCTTTATCATAAGTTTTGTAATTGATGGCCAAGTTGGTCAACAATAACATTAAAGCGAGACCAACAGAAAAATAGATTGAACTATTTCTCCCAACGTCTGCCTTTACATTTTTTTTCGGTTCCATATGCTTAGAGTGTTTAAGGAATGCTAAAATAACCAATAATTTGTTAAAAAAGCAAATGAATAATTTATTTTAACTTTAACTTTCTATAGACTATTACAAAGATTACTGCAAGAATCGCTCCAAAGGCGTTAGCAAGAGCATCATACAGATCATACTGTCTACCTGTGGTTAATGATTTTTGAAGTAACTCCATTAAAAACCCATAAAAGGAGGCTATAATAAAGGCACAAAATAGTGCACTTCTAACTTTCAATGCTCTACAATAATTGAAAATCAATAAGGTGAAAATAAAGTATGCTCCAAAATGTCCAATTTTGTCATCAAACGAAGTGCCAAAAGATGGGATGCCACGAAGGGATGCCAAACTAAGCACTAAAAGAATGATGGCGTATAGCACAAATAGAGCAAAAGCCCATCGTTTACGCACCAATCAATTCTTTATAGGCCTCCGCAGAAAGCAACTTATCTACTTGAGAAGGATCTGATATTTTTATTTTGATCATCCAACCTTCGCCGTAAGGATCCGTATTTACTTTTTCTGGTTCATCCTCAAGAACTTCATTGAACTCGATAATTTCTCCAGAAAGTGGTAAGAACAAATCAGAAACTGTTTTTACAGCTTCCACAGTTCCGAAAATTTCATCCATTTCCAAAGTTTCATCTAAAGTTTCAACTTCTACATAGACGATATCGCCTAATTCTCCTTGTGCAAAATCTGTAATTCCTACAGTTGCAACTTCACCATCAATGCTAATCCATTCATGATCCTTTGTGTACTTTAATTCTGCTGGTATATTCATTTTTGTAATAAATTTAATAGTGAAACAAATGTACTTTTTTAAAATCCTTTAATCCAAATTAATTCCCGAAATTATATCGCAAGGTAATTCCTGACCTGATTGTTGTTTGCGGGAATGCCGTTGAGATGGCATATTCAGAAAATGTATAATCAAAATAGAAGATACCCGTTAAGTTTTTACTAAAGGCATAATCTGCCGAATATTTAACACCCCAAATGGTCTGTCCAGAGGTCACTTGATTGTCCTCCAAATCAAGATATCTGATGATGGTTTTGTTATCGCGTAGCGAAATATCGGCCTTCATGTTTAAATCGGCCGTAATCACTTGTTGAGGGCCGGCCATTTTTGAACGGATCCTCACGTTCTTGATACGGTAACCAAGTCCCACAATATATTCATTCCCTTTTATTTCGGTCAATAAATTATTGTCAAAACTTAAGGAAAGGATTCTGTCTTTTTTAACTTCAGCAAGAATCTTAACAGAGCTCTTCATCTCAAAGTCCAATTTGACCAATGGACTAAATTGCTCTTCTAGGTTGATATTGCTAAATAGGGTTTCATTTTTAAAATTCCCTCCTTGATCTAGCGCTTGCGGATTGGATTTATCATAATCCAAATTGGTACGGAACTGATTGATGGTATACCCAGAACGATAGCCATGCGTCACAGAGAAGCGCTTGAACTTGTCCTTAAACCAAGTTAAACGCATCAAACCTGTGTATTTCAACGTCCAATTTGGAATTGGAATATCCCTAAAAGCACTTAAGCTTACATTATCGGGATTTGAGCCTTGATAGGCCGATAAAAAGGCTGGTAACAACACCGCTTGATTGTTCTTTCCAAACCCAACAGGATAGCCTCCAGCATCTACTGGATAGGAATCACTTCCATAAAAATCACGTGCCAAACGTCTTGCCACCACCAATCGATTTGCTCTAAAATCATCAAACGCAGCCGATTGTGTCTCATCGCTTGCACTAAACGCTGTTTTAATAAGTGACGTAGAAATATTAAAATTACCGAATGAATTTGTAATCAACGCGTTGTAGGTATCACTCATGCCGTCGCCATTGGTATCCAAGGCATTAAAGTTTTCACTGGTGTTTTCAGAATACATCCTACTACCAATCAAATCAATTTTTAAATCTTTGATCACTTCAATATTTGCAGACACATCCAAAATCCGATTGGTAACTTCTGTGTACTGCTGATTGAAATCTGGATAGACAGTCAACCATCCATTTCTGGCCACCATATCCCTGATATCATTCTGGCTACCAAAAGTGTATCCAAATGTTGGTTTGAGCGTTCCTATAAATCCTGGAGTTTGTAAATACCCTGGCAAAAATGTTCCGTTGTTTTCACTGTAATTGATTTGCACACGCTTAACCATAGTAGCAATATCAACAAAGGTGTTGAACAGCTTTGTGCCTACGGTTGATTCGTCAGTTACGGCTTGACCCGCTGTCCTCCCATTCGCTGCGTCTGCTTTGCCATCTTTTCTTTGAAGCCCTGCAGGTACAGCACTTCGCCCTTGGGTTCTATTTTGCTTATTATCTTTTCGGACTAAGCCCACATATTTGTAAAGCGTTTCCAGGTTAAACGTGGAATTGATATTATGGGTATTCGCGTTTTGAATTGAATTTCCAAGATTATAATTGCGAAAGGTCCCCGTGACCTCATCCTCAAACGGGAAATTTGTATTCAAATCAGAGCCTTTCTGCCATTGGAAATCGCCAGTATAGGAATACGTTGCTTTTAAGAAACTGAAGGTTGGAATCTTATATAACGGAATTTCGTAATTGAGTTGCAATTGTTGATTTTGGATATTAGGATCGCCCAAATCAAAGAAACCATCCCAAACATCGAGCGTAGGATCTTGTCTACCGTTAATGATATCATCAATAAAATAATTGCGGACGATGTTGGTGTTATTCGCCGTGAAATTTAAATTCAGTGACTTTGAGATTTTGTAATTAATGGCATACTGAAAATCGAAGCGATAGTTTCTTCTAAATAATTCTTCCAGTCCAATATTATTTCCAGCCAGTTCGACTTCTCTAAATTTTTGCTTATTGAATTGTCGTAAAATATCTGAATTGACGGTAAAACTGTTCGGCAATAAATTAAAATTAAAATCCTTTAGAATCTTAGCATATCTACTTTTAAAAATAGAATCATTTTTAGCAAACGGCTCAATCGTGATCGGATTGAAATTATGGGCATAATTAACCCCAGTTCGAATATTTTGATCCAAGGCATTTTCAATTTCAAAATCGCGATGTTCCACCTTATTATAGGAATAATTAAAGGTCAGATTCTCCACGTCATAAAAACGTGGTTTTTCATCACCTGTGCGTTGTTTTCTAACGCCGATAAAATTGATGCTTTTGCGCTTTGTATAATCTTCAGATTGCTCCAAAATCTGATCCTTTTCGGCTGAAGAACTTGCAGCATCCAATCTGGAGTCGAGCGTTAAATCATTATAAAACTGATCATATTTAGGCGTGACCATCTCTTCGCTTTGCGCATAGTTGAACGGAACTTGGAGGCCCCATTTTTTAGGCAGTAACTGCCCAACATTAATATTGGTCACCACATCGTATTGTTTGACATCTTCCCGACTGCGCTCATTAGGACGTTGCTCGATGCCACCAAAACCAACCGTACTTTGTCGTCCTGTCGCACTGATATCGGCAAAATCAGCGATATTAGTATCCATACTCAATATCGCAGCCCAACCACCTTCATTATCCAAATCAGAAAGACGAAGCTCATTAAACCACACTTTCCCACATAAATTGGTCGCTGTAGTATTGTTTTTAACACCCACCATCAGCACTCGGATATCTCCAAAGTTAGGATTTCCTTTTATGGACACGCGTGTTTGGCCCACCTCAAAGTTATCTCCTGCTTGTACCAATTCCGGTCCCGAAGAGGTGACGTTATAGTAGGTCGGATTTTGATTGGACAAAGAACCATCATTAATCCCTAAGGCTTTGATTTTTTGCAACACGTCCAAATTGAGGTTAATTTCGTTTTCAGAAGGCCATACTTGATCTCTTCCCGCTCCTGCAACCACGTTTAATGGCACTTGAATCTCATAGAAATTCTGGGTAAAATCATTCCCCATTCTAATAAAACCAACCATTTCACCAGGATATAAAGTACGTCCTTCCAAACCTTCAGCATGCATGAACATTTTCAGCTTTTTATACTGACGCATGTCCACACTAATATTTTTATATACGCCACGGGAATCGTCTCCTACCAATTCACAGACCTCCACTACTAAAGATTGTTCGTTTTGTCTGATGATATTATTGTTATTATTCAGTTGCTCCAATTCAACCCCAGGAGGCAATACATAATTCCCTTCATTTTCTTGGAGCCCAATGACACCAACGCTAAAGGAAGCATCGGCACTGTTATTGTTTGGATTGCTGTCCAAATCCATGGAGTAGCGTCTCCAGTCACTTCTTACCAAATCTAATGTGGCAAAACGCATGACCGTGGTTTGCGAAAAATCTTTCAGATACATTCTCGCAAAACGTATGGATCGGATATCGGAGATTCCTCCAATAGCACGTGTCGCATTGTCAATTGGAATTCGAAATTGGTACCATCTCACATCGCGATTATCGCCGTTTGGCAACGTGATATTCCGGCTCTTTACATCATTAATAAGGATGTTGTTTGGGTTATCAAGACTCGCACGAGTGATATCAATTTCATATTCAAAATAACTATCAATGGTATTCATTGTGTTATCTCTGTTGATATCCTCTACATCAGGTTGCGTTGTTGAACCTCTATTAGTTTCAGAAAAGGCATCTGGCGAATTCCCTTCGGAACCATTATACAATTTATAGCGATCAAAAATATCGCCTTCTGCCTGAAGAAAATATTTGTAGTTATCATTAGATGGATCAGGGCCAAATTGCGAACCGAATTTAACTATCTCCTGAGCATCATTATACCCATCATACCCCACATCTTGATTGGCTCGATCGTTTCCGGTACTTGAAAACGCATAAATAAGCGATTGATTACGTGGGACAACAGTTCCATAATCAGTGACTTGCAATCCGCTAACATCGCCATTGTCGGGAAGACCATTTTCATATTGTTTTTTACCATCCTTAATAATATCTTCTGAAATATTACCAAGGTTTAAAAGCAGTTTTCCTCCCGGATTGGACGGATTGTCCAAAAACGGATCTTGAACCCAAAACTCAATGTATTCTACGTTGGCCTGTTCAAAATCTGTACTGGTAATGGCTCGCGTAATTCCGGCCCAGCTATCTTGCGGCCTGGTTAGCGCATTTGGATAATCAATATTCTGGATTTGATAATTATAAGGCCCTCTTTCCGTTGGGTAATAAGCCAAATCTAGAGTTGGAATGATGGTCGTCTGTCCTTGTACCAAATCTCTTTGAGGAAAAATTTCTTCTATAAAAACACGCCTGGTATAGAGATTGGATAAATCATTTTCTGTAATCCCATTTGGCCGTTGGTTACTATAAAAAATGGGATCAATCGTGTACCAATTCAGATGCGCCCTATTGAAACCATTCTGTACACCAATTTGATCTTCATTCGCACCAATCCCCAATCCTTTAGGACGACTGGATAAAAACCATGATTGTGGAGATAATAAATCGATACTGCCTTGTGAACCTTCAAAATCGTCCACATACGCCGTCGCTTCTCCTTGAAAATCGGTGCCTTTTGGAGCACCAGGAAGTAGGTAGGCAAATTCCCCTCTTACCGAAAGATTCGAAGCTACATCCGTATCAATATTCGGCAACTTATTTGCCAATCGGGTTAAGAATGGCACTTCCGTAGAATAGTTACCATTAAATCCAAAGATGGTATTATTGATCGATTCGGTATTATAGTTGGCTTTCTGGGTGATGGGACGCTCATTCAAGTTTAAGAAAGTACCGCCCAACACAAAGTTTTCATTGAATTGGTGCTCCACATTGAAACCCGTAAACCGTTTGGTCTGTTGCCCAAAAACCGCATTATTTTCAACCGATACATTAATCGGCGTGTTGGAGGCTTTTAAAGCTTGATCCACAATTTCAACACGACCCAATTGATAGTTGACCGTATAATCGACACCTTCTACCAGCACTCGTCCACCAGCGGTCACTTTTACAGAACCTCTTGGCACGTTAAAGGCACCAATGGCGATCCCTTCGCCACCGGAAGATTTATAACGTCCTTTTAATTGAAATTTATTTTTATCGGATTGCTGCAAGGCTGCCGTTTTGGTACCCTTGTACAGGATATCATATACATATTTTTCCTGATTCGGGTTGGTATAAGTATCGTCACTATAATCTGAAGGATAAGCAGGGTCTGCCAAGACATCAAATAGATACTTTCCAAAAGGCTCCACTTTGGTAAAAATGATCTTGCCATTTTGGGTCAAAACCGTGATCCCTGGAACGAAGTCAAAAAATCCATCACCATTTTGCTGCGGATCATTGTTATAGTTCAATTGATCCAAATGGAACAGTCGAATTAACGGCGTTTCAGTGATCGGTGTATCGTCAGATGGATCTGGTGTATTATTATCAAACAGTGGAAAAGTGGTTCCTGTCACTGGCTTGATGTAGTTTAACGGCGACGCTTCCGTGTAAAAAATATTCAATTTAAAATCTTCCTGACTTAATTGATAGGCACCAGAATCATAAATATTTTTCATCATCAAATCCCAAACAGGCTGATTCACATTGGTGATCGTACTTTTCAGCATCTTTAAGATAAGGTTGTTATTGTTGATGACGGTATTGCCCGAAACTGGATCGTTTGAAGACCCTGTCGCCTCAACCCCATCATTGGCGAATTCCCCAACTTGATAGACGTTGCTTCCAATCGTATATTGGAAGGCGACAGCCAAGACTTCATCGTTTTGCAAACGCTGGTTCAATGAAATATAACCCAATTGCGTTTGGAGGGTATAATCATAGCCTTCCGACAATTTCCGGGCATTTTCCAATTTCCCAAAGTCAAAACCTTCATTCGCTGGAATATTAATACCTTGTTCTATGCGCGTAATATCTCTAACTGCACTGTTTAAATTGGAACCTGCACCACCGATATTGGTCGGGTCAAAACCATTATTTTTATTATTGGGGAGTGGTCCAGGCAATAAGATATTAACCGAGGAACCTACACGTTGTGATTCCCCAAGATCTTGGAAAGCCGCAATATTACGCACGTTATCGGTTTGGTTACTTCTATTGGTAACCCAAACCTCAATACGTGTAATTTGTACGTTACTGTTGATATATGGATAACGCTGAAGAGCGACATCATAACGATCCCTAAAATATTGTGCCAGGAAAAAATGTCGATTTTCGTCATAATCTCGTGCAAAAAACGAAAACTCCTCGAGTGTACCGCCACCTTGCGCTATAACCGAACGCGATTGGGATTTTTGTTCAGAGAAAACGGCGGTCACTTTAGTTTTTCCAAACTGCAACTCGGTTTTGACCCCAAACAAACTTTGTGCGCCGGTAATTAAAGAGCTATTGAGCGGCATACTCACATTACCCACTTCAATTTTTCTGACGATATCATCTTCCGTTGGGGTGTATTCCAACTTGATTAAATTTTGAAAATCGAAGGTAGATTGTGTGTCGTAATTTGCCGTAACCTGAAGTCGCGTTCCCACTTTTCCCAATAAACTCAAGCTAATACGTTGGTCAAAATCAAACGTAAAATTGCTGCGGTTACGTGGCGAAAATGAGGGATTATCCTGTTTGGTAAACAAAACTCCTAAATCCATTTCAACCGAACCCTGCGGAATGACCTCAATGGTATTGCCACCAAAAATGGTTTCAAAAAATCCGGAGTCGACATAAAATTCAGGAAGTAAGTTTTTTTGCTGATCTTCAGTCCCTGCTTTTTTACCTTCAGCAGCATCCACCTTTTGTTTATAATAGGTTTTTAGATTTTCATCCAAAACCATCTTTTGATACTCTTTTGGGGTTAGAATCAGCGGATAATTGATATTGAACCGACCAACTGTTTCTGTATAAATATAACGATCGGTCTTAGGATCATAAGTGTATTTTGAAACTATGCTGTTAGGATTCGGCATTTTGATCGTACCGAATGCATAACCGGTTTTAGTCGAATCTTGATTGGTTGGAACCTCTTGAGAAAACCCAAAATGACCTAAAAACAAGGTCACACCTATGAGCCATAAACGTTTTACTGATAATGATAAGCTAGGTCTGATTGTACTCAAAATCCGTTTATAAGTTTTTTAACGCTTGTTTTATAATGACTTCTACGCTTGCATCTGGCTGATTGGCAACCACTTTATCCACAACACGTTCGGCTTGTTTTCGTGCAAATCCGAGAACTTCTAAAGCAGATAACGCTTCATCTTTATTAGTATTGTTTTTAACGGTAGAAAGTTCGTCTAAATCATACACTTTTAGCACCTTATCCTTCAAATCCAAAATCACACGGGCTGCCGTTTTAGCACCAATACCTTTGATGGATTGAATCAATGCCGCATCCCCAAGCGCGATGCCTTCTCTAACTTGTTTTGGCGTTAATGAAGACAGCATGGTACGTGCAATACTCGGGCCGACACCACTTACAGAGATCAGCAACTTAAAAATCTCACGCTCCGCAACGGATGAAAAACCAAACAAAGAATGGGAATCTTCCTTAACCTGTAAATAGGTATATAGCTTAAGATAATCGCCCTCTGGAATTTGAGAATAGGTATGCAATGAGATATTGAGGAGATAACCGACACCATTGCAATCTATTACAACATCAGTTAAATTTTTTTCAACAAGTTTCCCTTGGATATGTGTAATCATGTAATGGCTTTAGTTAAACTCAAATGTAACAAAATTATTTTCATTATAAAGCGGATTCCTTTTCCAGAGCCGCTTTGATTTCTAGTTCTCTTTTCTCTTTGTGTTGCGCATCAATAACGGCAATGGCGGTCATATTAACAATTTCATCAACACTAGCATCCAACTGCAAAATGTGTACTGGTTTGCGCATGCCCATCATGATTGGGCCGATAGATTCTGCCTTGTTAAGTTCCTTTAAGAGTTTATACGTGATGTTTGCCGAATCTAAATTTGGAAAAATAAGCGTATTGACTCTTTTGCCCACCAATTTTGAAAATGGAAAGTTCTCTTCAAGCATTTCTTGATTGAGTGCAAAGTCTGTTTGTAATTCCCCGTCAACTAATAAATTAGGACTTGTTTCGTGCAGAATTTTAACGGCGTCTCTTACTTTTGTCGCTTTCGGACTCGTAGAAGAGCCAAAGTTTGCAAAAGAAATCATGGCCATGACGGGCTCCATACCAAACATCCTTACCGTTCTTGCAGTCATTTGGGCAATGGTAGCCAAATGTTCTGCAGGCGGATCGATATTGATAGAAGTGTCACTCAAAAACATAGGTCCACGTCGCGTCATCATAAGGTTGGTGGTCGCAATACGAGTAGCGCCTTTAGCTAATCCAATAAGCTCCAACATCGGTTTAACCACCGATGGATAACTACGCGAAAAACCTGAGATTAAAGCATCAGCATCGCCTTCATTAACCATCATGGCCGCAAAGTAATTGCGCTCCCTCATCAACTTTTGAGCGGAATAAAGTGTGACGCCCTTACGTTTGCGTTGTGACCAATACACTTCCGCATATCTATTACGACGCGCATCCTCCGAATCATTTTTAGGATCAATGATTTCAATATTAGCATCAAATTCAATTTCAGCCATCAAGCTCAAAATGGTTTCTCTTCTTCCTAATAAAATAGGAATGGCGATGCCTTCATCATAAGCAATCTGTGCTGCCTTTACCACGTCGAGATGATCGGCCTCAGCATAAATGACCCGTTTCGGATCCATTTTAGCGCGGTTGGTGAGGAGACGGATTATTTTATTATCTGAACCTAAACGCTCCAATAAACTGTCGCGGTACTTATCCCAATCGGTAATTGATTCTTTGGCAACCCCACTTTCCATTGCTGCTTTTGCAACTGCCGGTGGTACTTCTGAAATTAATCGTGGATCAAAAGGCTTTGGAATGATATACTCTCTTCCAAAGGTTAATCTGGTTTCCCCATAAGCGATATTTACTTGTTCTGGAACATGTTGTTTCGCTAAATCAGCAAGGGCTTTAACTGCGGCCATTTTCATGGCTTCATTGATTTTAGTCGCCCTAACATCTAAAGCACCCCTAAAAATATAAGGGAATCCAAGCACGTTATTTACCTGGTTAGGATGGTCCGATCGCCCTGTAGCCATAATGACGTCCTTTCGGGTATCGATGGCCAATTGGTAGTCAATTTCAGGATCTGGATTGGCCAAGGCAAAAACAATAGGATTGTCGGCCATAGACAATAACATTTCAGGAGAAACAATATTTGAAGTGGATAAACCAATAAAAACATCAGCGTTTACCATGGCATCGTCCAACGCATCAATTTCACGATGGGTAGCAAATTCAGATTTTTCAGCTGTTAAACTGGCCCTGCTCTGTCTGATCACACCTTTACTATCGCACATTACGATGTTCTCACGTTTGGCACCAAAAGCTTGGTACAAACGCGTACATGAAATGGCCGCAGCACCTGCGCCACTGATCACAATTTGAGAATCTTCAATTTTTTTACCCGCAATCTCCAAAGCATTTAATAATGCGGCCGCAGATATGATTGCTGTTCCATGTTGGTCATCGTGCATGACCGGAATGTCCAACTCTTCCTTTAAGCGTCGTTCAATTTCGAAAGCTTCTGGTGCTTTGATATCCTCAAGATTAATACCTCCAAAAGTTGGCGAAATCATTTTGACGGTCTGGATAAATTCCTCTACATTTTCAGTACCGATTTCAATATCAAAAACATCGATATCCGCAAAAATCTTAAAAAGTAAACCTTTTCCTTCCATTACAGGTTTTGACGCTTCAGGACCAATATTACCTAATCCTAAAACCGCAGTACCATTCGTAATTACTGCTACCAAATTACCTTTGGCTGTATATTTATAAACGTTGTTGACATCTTTGGCAATTTCTAAACACGGTTCTGCCACGCCCGGGGAATAGGCCAATGACAAATCGCGTTGTGTCGCGTATTTTTTAGTAGGAACCACCTGAATTTTTCCAGGGGTAGGTTTTGCGTGATATACTAATGCCTCTCTACGTTTGCTCTGCTTGCTCATAATAATTTAAAATTTTGCTAAGGAACAAATATAAGCGTTTTATAAGTAAAGAAAACTGAGATAAGTTGGTTTTAAAACAAATTAACGTAGGTGCTATATTTTAGGACATTTAGTCAATTCTGTGTCGACCTTATTAGCTTCAAGTTCTTAATATCAATTTGTTAAGCCCTACACTAACAAATGGACCTATACTTTTGAACCCCTATCATAAAAAGTTGCAGTATGTATAAGAAGTAAACATCAAGAATCAAACTGAAATACACTCATAATTAATAAATTTAAGCTAATCAATTGAATTATATTTGTGTGTCATTCTTTTTTGAACCTCATTATACTGATGTCATTAAAAACCTTCTTTTTAATCCTTCTCTTTTTCTTTGGTCAAGGTTTACTTGTTGCCCAAGTAACCAAGACGGACAAGGATTCGACTGACCTTTATAAGAAAATCGAAGATTATTCCAAAAAAAGAAAATTCACTAAAACAATCTATAAGCTGGTTTTTAGATCGACTGCTAAAAAACCTACGACCGATTCAAAAAACATTCCGAAGCAAAATTTTACGCCATATGAAGGTAAAATCATCAGACATATTACGATACAAAGTCATGACCCTTTTGGATTTTCATTCACCGATAGCACACAAACAGCTAACAGTTGGGTTGAAAAAACAGGCAACTTTATTCATATCAAAACGAAGAATTTTGCCATAAAAAACATTTTACTCATTAAAGAAAACACACCTTTAGATACGTTTTTATTAAACGAGACCGAGCGTTTAATACGTTCACAAAATTTTATACGACGTGTTCAGGTTACCGCTAAAGCTGATACCTCTAAAGATTCCGTGGATTTGCACATTGAAGTTTTAGACAATTGGAGTTTAATCCCAAATGGAAGTATTTCCACTTCAAAAACAAAGTTAACTCTGAAAAACAGAAACTTTCTCGGGTTTGGACATGAATTCAATAACAGTGTGATCAAAAGTTTGGAGGATAAGCATTATGGCTATGATATGAACTACACGGTTCCGAATTTTAAAAACACTTTTATCCAAACCACCATCGCCTACAAAAATGACTTAGATGGGTATTATAGCAAAGTCCTTAATATCGAACGGCCATTTTATTCGCCATTGACCCGATGGGCTGGCGGCATTTATCTGGATGAACAATTTAGAAAAGATTCTTTGGAGAATGCACAATCTGAAACCAGTTTACAAAACTTTAAATACCACACTCAAGATTTTTGGGGTGGGCATGCCTTTAACATTTTTCACGGAAATACAGAAAAAGAACGCTCTACGAGCCTTATTACCAGTGCACGATATTTGCATGTAGGCTATAGAGAGCGTCCGGCTGCCGTCTATGACAGTATTGGTTATTTTGTAAACGAATCGTTTTATTTAGGAAGTATTGGCATTGCATCACGGCAGTTCATAAAGGATGACTATATTTTTAGGGATGGGACTATTGAAGACGTTCCGGTTGGGACTATTTATGCCGTGACCGGTGGTTATCAAAGAAAAAATCAACACAACCGCATGTATGTTGGCGTGAGAGCGTCCCACGGTAATTATTTTAATTGGGGTTATTTGAGCACAAATCTTGAAATTGGAACTTTCTTGGACCGAAGTCATTTAGAGCAAACCACCATATCCTTACAAGCTAATTACTTTACGAGACTCATTTCATTAGGCGGCCATTGGAAAATGCGTCAATTTGTAAAACCTCAAATTCTCATTGGCACCAACCGTCTAGCATCACCTGGCGATCGCATTACCATTAATCAAAACAACCGATTTAAAGGGGTTTACGACAATTACTATGATCTTAAAAATGGCGCAGGCATTCCAGGGTTTGATAGTGATTTAATGGGTACAAAAAAGTATGTACTGGCGTTACAGACCCAGTTTTATTCTCCATGGGACGTATTGGGCTTTCGATTAAATCCGTATGTAAATTTAAATGCTGCCATGTTGGGCGAGGAAGGTTCTTCCTTACTTAACAACAAATTATATTCCTCCATTGGCGTCGGCGTTATTATTAGGAATGATTATCTGACCTTTAGCTCCTTTCAATTGTCTTTTTCATTTTATCCTAAAATCCCAGGTCAAGGCGATAATGTTTTAAAAACCAACGCTTTTGAAACTAAAGATTTTGGCTTTCCAAATTTCGAATTGGGGAAACCAAAACCAGTTTGGTACAATTAGGCATTGGGCATGAGAAATTACGGATTAGGTGCCCATCGGTTTTGAGTATTGGCTATCGTACTTTCTTTTTTAAATACCTCGGGAATCGTCATTTAGATATTAAAGAGATTGCTCTGATAAAAGAAAAATTCTCTTTAAGACTCCTGGCTCCTCAGGAATTCGATATTCCGTTTTAAGCCCTCAAACTTCGTCCGTTTGACTGCTGATTTTTTAAAGAGTTTTTGAAATACATCCTCCGTAATCTCTTCCCAATCCTTTTTGGTCATAGACAATAATTCGGGATGCGGATTAAATAAAGGTTCGCTATGTGCCTTTGAAAACCGATTCCATGGGCATACATCTTGGCAGATATCACAACCAAACATCCAATCCTCAAATTTCCCTTTAAAGTCGGTGGGAATTTTTTCTTTTAATTCAATCGTAAAATAGGAGATGCATTTACTGCCATCTACCACATAGGGTTCGGTAATGGCTTGCGTTGGACAGGCATCGATGCATTTAGTACAGGTGCCGCAATGATCGGTGGTTGCATGATCATATTCCAAATCCAAATCAATGATCAGTTCCGCAACAAAATGAAACGAACCTCTTTGTTGGCTTAACAACAAGGTGTGTTTCCCCACCCATCCCAGTCCAGATTTTGCTGCCCAAGCTTTGTCCAAAACCGGTGCTGAATCCACAAAGGCACGTCCGCTGACCTCGCCGATTTCTTCTTGGATAAAGTTTAACAGTTCTTTGAGCTTGTCTTTAATCACAAAGTGATAATCGGTGCCGTAAGCATATTTAGAAATCTTATAGGTATCTTGAATTTGAGTTTCCTGTGGATAGTAATTCAGTAATAATGAAATAACACTTTTAGAATCTTCAACAAGTTTCGTTGGATCTAAGCGCTTTTCAAAATGGTTTTCCATGTACTGCATGTCCCCATTCATGTTATTCTTTAGCCATTTTTCAAGTCGGGGTGCTTCTTCTTCTAAAAACTGTGCTTTGCTAATTCCACATGAGATAAAGCCGAGGCGTTTGGCTTCAGCTTTTATCAGTTGGCTATATTTTGATCTGTTTTCTATCACTTAATTCGTTCTTCAAATCTTAAAAAAGCATTCTTAGGTTTCAAAGTAATCAAAGGGGTAATTTCTATGGTTTCAAATTCAGGAAATATTTTATAAGTTTTAACCAACTCGGTCACGGCAATAATCATTTCAAACATAGCAAAATTATTCCCGATACATTTTCTTGGGCCTGCCC
>JBARDR010000339.1:0-3070 GCA_049795335.1 Gelidibacter sp.
TCCGTATAACTCATACATTCTATCATCCCACGTCATGGTATTCTTTACAATATCCCAGTCCCAAATCCCTAATTTTGCTGCTTTAGTAGCTAGGGTCATTCTTTCGGTCAATGCATTGATGGCCTGTTCGGCTTCTTTTTCCTTTGTTAGATCTGTTTGAATAGAAAAATAGCCAGTAAGATTACCTGTGCAATCGAAGTCAGGCTGACATTCTATAGAAGCCCAATACTTATTTCCAGATTTATTATAATAAATGATATCACCCTGAAAAACTTCTCTACTACCAATTTTACTGCGCATTAACCGAACAACCTCAGGATCTGTTTCAGGCCCTTGTAAAAAACTATCAGGTGTTTTACCAAGAATTTCTTTGATTTCATATCCTGTCATTCTGGTAAAGGCCTCATTCACCCATATAATTTTTTCTTCGGCATCGGTAATAACTACCGCATTGTTGGTTTTTCTTGCAACATGAGATAACTTGGTTATTTCTACTTCTGCGCGTTTTTTTTTTGTGATATCTTGACTTGTTCCTACCGCTCGTAAAGGCTTGCCTTCAAGATCTTTAAAAGTTTTCCAATTTTGTAATACATATTTTAGTTTTCCATTTTGTAAAATGATTTTGTGTTCAATAAAAGCATTCGATCCACTGTTCAGTGAATTTTTAAAAGCCATGTCAAGTTTTATTCGACACTCTGTTGGTACAAAAGAAAAAAAGCGCTCAAAGGTTACTTGAAAAGTAATGGGATCGGTTTCAAAAATACGATGTGTTTCTTCAGACCATGTTATTTTATTGGTTTGCAAGTCTATTTCCCAGCTTCCTAACACAGCAATTTCCTGTGCCTCTTTTAAATGTAATTGACTACGGATTAAATCATCTATGATAACTTCCTTTGACTTTTTTAAGCGGTATTTCTCCATAGCATTCAATACAGCCTGTGGCAGCCTATGCATGCGGTCCTTTAGAATATAATCGTCTGCTCCCGCTTTCATTATTTCAACAGCATATTCTTCAGAGACTTTAGCAGTAACCAAAACAACAGGAATTTTTATTCCTCTCTTTTTCATCATTCCCATTGCTTCCAAGGAATCAAAAGAAGGTAGGGTGTGGTTTGCGATGATGAGGTCGGGACCAAATTCTGTGAGTGCACGTTCAAAAGCTATTTTATTGGCGACAACCAATCTCTCAAAGCTGATGTGCCCTTTTATCAATGCTCTTTCTACCAATTCAGCATCAGTATGAACATCTTCCAGATGGAGTATTTTTAATTTATTTTCCAATTTAAGGCGATTTTAATGTCCTTATTTAAATAGAAACCTGAGTTCAAAGTAAGAAAAGCGATTTTTGGTATAGAAAAAGCAGAATATGTGATATATTAATATACTGATATTCAATATTTTAAAATATATTCTGCTTGTGATTTCTAAAAATAAAATTACTGAAATTTCCTGTTCTATCGATTATTTTTGGCTTGTTTTTAATCCTGCATTGCAAAAGAGGCAGCTTTAAACAGGAAAAATGACAGGGAAACGCAAATTTACAAGGTCAACCAGTGAGATAGTTACCATTACGGTTCTGTCCCATCTGAGCCGGTGAATGGACGGCGACCTCGCTTGTGGATGCTGCCTGTGGCAACAAGAGGACAACGCAGAGCAAGGTTCTTAAGGACCTGGCCACCATAGCCAGACGCAATTAGCTCTTTTCTGCTAAATCCTTATACCGAACTGAGGTTTTCAGTTAAATTTACTTCAGTTCTACCGCCAAAATAATTTAAGTACTGATTTTATGGATATCCAAAATTTAAAAAATTGAAAAAGAATTATGATTAGTAAATCTAATATTACATCTTATGATTGTTAATAAATCCAAGCAAGGCTTACATATTATATTGCACGAAGCACATGGCTTACTGGCAGGAAAGATTGCTGACGAGATCAAGCCAGAGTTCCGGCCCATTAATTGGTTTGAAACTTTAATCGCGGTTTGTGAGCATGACGATAGACAATTAAATTTTGACGAAAAAGACTATCTTTCTGATATTGGTGTCCCGCTCGATTTTACTGAAGAGAAAATGTATGCCGAAAATGTCATTGAGAGAATGCTGCGGATTATGAAATCTTCCCTAAATAAGTCACTTTGGGTCAGACTACTCATTTCCTACCATTTGGAATTTATATATTCTGATTTATTAAAAACCAGTAAACAAATGGCTGAGGTGCTTCAAGAAGAAAAGTTATTTCGAAAAAAAATATTGAAAGAATATAAAATCTCGAACTTTAAAGCTCGGGAATATTATGAGTTTTTACGTTTTTGCGATCGCTTATCATTGATTCTTTGCAAGGACGAAACCCCAACAGCCGGTCGGTTGCTCGAAATAAATACTTCTATCAATCAGACGCAATATTTTATTAAAAAGGATGAAAATGATGTTTTGAGAGTTTCGCCATGGATTTTTAAGACGGATGAATTTAAATTATCCATTGAAGAGCGGTTGTTATCTCAAACTCAATTTAATTCTTCAAAACAATTTGAAAAAGTTTTATTAAACACTTTGCCCGTTTTGAAAAAATGGACTATCGCCAAATAGATTTTTTGCTTTTAGAAGGGTAGATCAAATGATTTTTAGGAGAAATTTTAAAGGATAAAAAAGCCAACTTTCTTTTATCACCGAACTTCAAAGGAAGCAAAAACCTTTGATTTAGCACTAAATCCGCCATGTTGTCAAACCGATGTTAGCGGTTCGTTGTTTTTTCGTTCCATTCTTCTTTCAGAATGGAATACAATATTATGTCTAGAAAAGTTTCATTAACAAATTCTGCTTGCCTCATTATTCCTTCTCTTATGAAATTAAATCTTTGAGGAATTGCTTGACTTTTACTATTTTCGGATGCACATTTTATCTCAATTCTATTTAATCCCAACTCATTAAAGCCATAGTCAATAATTTTTTTGCAAGATTTGGATATTATTCCTTGTCCTTCAGCGTCTTTTGTCAACCAATAACCTACAGAACCAATTTTGTTTTGAAGATTTAAATAATGCAAGCCAATTCTGCCAACTGGTTTTTCA
>JBARDR010000340.1:0-4189 GCA_049795335.1 Gelidibacter sp.
GATTTTAAGGTTTTCAATCAGATTGCGGTCAATGCATGTTGGATGAAGTTTATAGATTAACTTATTTTTTAATTTCTCCTTAATTGTCAACTCAAAAATTTATAACTTGAACCCTTTAATAATATTGATCATTATACCTTATATGAAAACTATTTCTTTCAAAATTCTTGCCTTCGGTTTCCTGTTTTTAAATTTTAATCAGTCCATAAATGCACAGGTTTTAACTACTTCTCAAATTGATAGTTTGGTTGAGAAAACCATGAAGACTTTTAACGTACCAGGAATGGCAGTGGCGGTTTTACAAGATGGTAAGATGTACCATAAAAACACTTACGGCGTACGCTCGATAAAAACCAATGCAGCGGTCAACGAAAATACACTTTTTGGTGTGGCTTCAAATACCAAAGCTTTTACTGCGGCGGCATTAGGGCAACTTGTTGATCAAGGAAAACTAACTTGGGATACTAAAGTGAATGATGTGATTCCTGAATTTAAACTTCACGATGCCTACGTTACCAGTGAATTCACGGTTCGTGATCTCCTAACGCATAGAAGCGGTTTAGGACTTGGTGCCGGTGACTTGATGGTTTTTCCTGCCACAAATACGACCACCTTGTCAGAAATGATTCATAATATGAGGTATTTAAAACCGGTGTCGTCTTTCCGCTCACAGTTTGATTATGACAATTTACTTTATATTATTGCTGGTGAAATTGTGGCTCGCGTTTCTAATAAAACCTATGATGACTACATTATAGAAAACTTTTTTAAGCCCTTAGGCATGACGCGTTCGTTACTTTCTATGACTGAAATTGATGCCGATGCGAATCGTATTGATGGGCATGCGCCCGTAAATGGAAAACTTGAAATAACAGGCTATACCTTTACTCAAATTGCAACCCCAGCCGCAGGAATATATGCGTCTATCAATGATATGGGCAAGTGGGTGCAGGCGCTTTTGGATGAAGGGAAATACGGTACGCAACTTAAAGACAGTCTTTTTAGTAAAGCAACCTATCGTGAAATGTTGACTCCTCAAACGCTTGTTAGTGCTGGTAGAGGACCTTACAATACACACTTTTCAGCCTATGGATTGGGCTTCTTTTTAAGTGATGTCAATGGTTACTTTCAGGCAACGCATACAGGAGGTTTATTAGGAATTGTGAGCCAAGTGGTCATCCTTCCTGAACTTGACCTGGGAATGATAGTGCTGACTAATCAGGAAAGCGGTGCCGCGTTTAACGCCATCACAAACTCCCTTAAAGACGGCTATTTTGGTATTAAGGGTAAAGACAGAATAAAGGAATATAATGAGCGTCGTTTGGCAGGAGAGCGCAAAGCCGATAGCATTGTGGCGGCTGTGGAAAATGATATTGCGGCACAACTCAAAAGCAAAACTGCGACTCCCAATCAAGCAGATTATGTTGGAACTTACCAAGATCCTTGGTTTGGAGATGTGGTCATTAGTACTCAAAACAAAAATCTCCACTTTAGGGCTGAAAAGCTTTCTGATTTAACCGGAACCATGTCATTCTATAAAGGCACAACTTATGCTGTGCGCTGGAATGATCCATCACTTAAGGCCGATGCTTTTGTGACGTTTAGTTTAGATATTGAAGGAAAAGCCAACGGATTTACAATGAGTCCGATTTCGCCATTGACAGACTTTAGTTATGATTATCAAGATCTGGATTTTAAGAGAGTGAAATAAAAAAAGCATACAGATTCAATTTTTGAATCTGTATGCATAGGATAATTAAAGAAGAACAATAGTTATAAAAGCTATTGTTTTTTTTTGTCTTTAATTGATTCGAATTCTGAAATTCCCACATCATTGTCCACGCTATAAATTTCAGGCTTACCGACCGCTATTCCCATAGTGATGCCGCATCGCACAAAATATTCTTCTCCTTTCTTGACATCGATTATGACAGAACTCCTGGATTCTGTTAAACCCCAAAATTCGTGTGGTCCGAAATCTTTAGTTTGGTAGGTAAACTTTTCTCCATTTCTAACTCTACCAATGATATCGGCGTCATCCTTTCTAATTTTAAAACCTATGAAAGCACCATAACTACTCTTAGGACGATAAAAGTGAATAACGGCATAATCTGCATCTGCTGGTAATCTTGATTTAGTCTCAAGAGTTCGTTTTTCGGATAAACTTACTAGTGATTCTTGGTTTAAGTTTCTGTATAGTTTGGCTTTAATTCTATAGCACGTACTCCCTAAGTTTGGTTTTTTAACTTCTGTTAAGTGAATGAGGTTGGCTCCTGAATTTTTGGCGTTAGACTTGGCTTCATCCATAACTTTGGTGTAACCACAATCCGTCGAAAATCCTGAATCTCCAATTTTTAAATCGCCAACAAATATTGAGTTCTCAGGAACTTTTTCATCGGGTTTAATAATTAGTATTTGTGTTTCTGAATCTAACGCTTGATGTGTTTCGGTGGATAGATTTGCTCTGATTTTTGGAGAGCAAGACTGTAAAATCAGTGCTCCTAATACAAATAGAATGGATGTTTTTTTCATGTGAATATCTATGCTAATTATAAGGCAACAAGACCTTTAGGTTTTATGTCGAATATAGATTATTTAATGATTATATAGATTAATTTATTCTTTGTAGTAATAATTATTTTGGAATGATTTTAAATGGCCAGATCAGTTTAAGTGCTCCTGCATCTTCCTCAATTTCCGATTACCTAATTTAATCTTGACTTTGAGTTTTTTATTCTTGGTTTTTTTCTTGGTTTTATCTTGAAGAAATTGGACATAGAATTTTGCTCCCGCATCCTTATAGCTTGTTTTTTCAGGGAAAGTAAGTCCATCATTTCTGTTAAGGTTTTTCCAAGGTACAGAAAGCCAAATATTCATATATTCATCAAGTTTTAAACGACCTTCAACAAACAGATGAATGGCCGACGATTGGATTTCGGTACGAGGAATGATGATGTGGCCATTTCTAATTTCAAAAGTTTGACCAATGGGTCTGAATCGTAAGTTTTTAAAGCGTTCGGCCTTGATCAATGGGACATTTTCCATGAGGGGTCTATAATTGTAAAGTGCCAAATTTTCGACTTCCAATTGAAGCGCGCCATTTAAAGAAGCCATATTCAGTTTGCCTTCACTATCTAAGGTTCCATTTGCTTTTATCTTATAATTTAAAAAGCCTTGAATGCTGTCTGCTGCTCTTAAATCGTCATTGTTAAGGTAATCGAAGGCGGCTAAAAATTGATGAAGATTCATATCATCCACGCGCATGTCAATATCAACAGGTGTATCGTTTACGGTCGTGATGCCAACAGAAACATCCATTTTAATGGAGCCACTGTAAAAATAAAGCTGCGTATCATCAATTTTGATGTCTCCATTCTTATCAAATAAAAGCTCGGATTCAAAACCCGTAATATTCAATTTCTCATGTTTTAAGCTGTCAATTTGAATAGTTATTCTTGGGTAAAACGATTCGTTGATCTTTCTCATGGATTCTTTCCATTTTTTAAAATCAAAATCCTTGGGATCTGCCTTTCCAATGGTGGATTGCTCTAAAAATTCTTTAATGTTGGAAGTGTCGATATAAGGTGCATAGACGGAAAAATTAGAACTGTGATTATTGAGGTCATCTACATCATTTATAAAGCTCGAAAAATGATCAATGGCTCCCGAAAAATAGACTTTACTTTTACCTGGCAATTTGATATCCAGTGTTTTTAGCGTTGCTAAATCATTATTTATTTCGATATGCAAACTATCTATCGGAATTTGTAGGTTAGCCGCTTTGTAATGAACGCTAGTGCCATGGATTTTGAGATCGCCAAAGCCTTCAGAATTCAATAAGGTTAGGTCTTTGGATTGCGCTTTATAGTTTCCGTTGAATTCGAAATTGCCCGACTTAAATATAAAATTGGTGGTTTTTAAATAGTCATTTAAATCTTCGGATTTGCCTTTGACTTTCACATAAAAATCGAGGTCAAACGGATTGTTTTTTAATAATTCTCTTTGACTTGAATGTGCATTAACTTCACCGTAGATATTGGCGACGGTTTCCTTATAATGTAAATCTAAATAATTCAATTTCAGAATGGAATCATTTTCAAAATGGATTTCAGCGGCAATATTTTCTGTAATCAGACCTTTATATCTAAGGGAATCAACGACCAATTTAATTTCGGGATTAAATCTTTTG
>JBARDR010000341.1:0-6666 GCA_049795335.1 Gelidibacter sp.
CAAATAGGTTGAAGTATTCAATAAAACGTTTTAATTTAATGGAGAAGCAAAATTAAACTTTTACTTGGCGTCCTCTCATAAGAATATATCCTATGATATTTAAGATAAAACCTATTGTAATTAAGGCTCCTCCTATCATGTTAATTCTGCCAGATTCAGGATAATTCACTATTAAAAACATTGCTACTGCTAGAGTTAATAGGCTTAAAGGATAAACTAGTTTTTGCATTTTTATAGAATTATAGGTGTTAATGGTTCAATTTACTAAAATTACACGGTATATTTTTTTTTGAGCTGGATTTTATATATCAGCTTTGGTTTGTCTTGCCACAACCCGAGATAAATAAGGACTAATTTTTTTAGGCGAGCACGGACCAAGCTATAGTTTATAGTTATATTTGCAAACCATTTATCAACCTCATTTTTCAGAATAATTATGTCCCAAGCGCTTTTTAATCCTTTTCAAGATTTAATTTTTGACGAACACTTTTGTTTCCTTTCAGGAGATTTGACCGATGATAAAATGACAGTTTTTCCTGAGTGGCTGATGGATCATTTTAAATTTGGCGATGAACTCGTGGAGATGATGGATAAAGGCAAGTCTTATCATTATGAAGATCTGAAGTTGCCGTGTTCTCCCCATGTAAAGAAAGCTTTTGATGAATTAGACCTAAAAGTACAAGAGGCCTATAAAGAGGGTTTTGAAGGTATGGCCTCTCTTGATCAAGAGTTGCTTTTTCAATGGACTGGCAGAATGGTTTATGGTTTGTTGTACTATGAAATGGTTTATGAAAGACATCGATTGCTCAAACTAGGTGAGGAGTTTGCGCTTTCATTCGCCCTTAAGCAGCGCTTTAGTCAGTTCCATTTAATGTTGCAATCCATAATAGAACCGATTTCTTTTATTGGAAAAAAGCCCTGGAGCATTGTGGTGTTTCCTCTTAAATATTCTGCGGATATTTTTAGCTATCGTGACGATGCGATTAATTTAATGTTCTCATTTGGAGTCAATGGCTTTGGATTTGTTGCGTGCTTACAAGATAATGGGGTCATTGCCGAGAAACACAAGGAACTCCTTGATAAAATAGAAGGTCATGTGTTGCATCCCGTACAGTTCGAGGAATTATATGCCAGATTTCATTATTCAGATTATATTCTGCAATACACACCTCAATACAAAATTGAAAACCTAGACCATGGGATTACTATAGAAGTTGACACCAATGGAAAGCCACCAGTTTTTGGATTATGGGATCAGGATGTATTTGCCCAATTGCTCTCCAATTATTGGCAAGTTTATGGGATTGAAAGAGGTGATATTTTAATGCCTCAAAAGCCACCACTGAGCTTTCTGGAAAACCCTTATACCAAAGATTTTGTAAATCCGGAATCCATTGCCTTGCCGTTTTAAGTGTTAGATAACAAGAAATTTTGGATCAATCTGACTTGTTTTTTATATTTATTGAAAGGCCATGGAATGTACTAACATTTGGTAACTGATGGTGGAAAACACCAATAGTGGCAAAGTTTGAGGACTTAATTTTTCCATGTGTTTCCTTGGCAGCAGTTATCCTGTTTTTGTGGATGATGTCTCGGAATTGGAACCTGAGTCCATTTCTCAGATTTTTTATGCCTTTCAAATTCCTTAACTTTTGCGGCAGGCGTGTTTAGTTTCTTTCGGTTCTGTCTTTTTTGGTAGGAAATAAAAGGTTTGGAAGTGATCTTATTGACATACTTTAATTGATGAATAAATATAGCAAAAGGAGTGGTCGGTTTCCACTCGTTCTCCGCTAACGCCATTTGCAAAAGCGTTAAGTCAGGATTTTTATCTTCCTGCTCAGGTTTTAATCGATAGAGATTATCGATATATTTTCGGTAATATTTAGGGAATAAAACAAACCTTAAATCAAAGTTGTTGAGTTCGTTATAAAATGCTGCAATTTCAGCGGGAGTTATATTTTCTTGATCTTGGGTTTTTCCAAACTTATCTCTGAATTCTGAAATTATACTATGAAATCTCATGTCGTTTCAATAAGAAAGTAATGTTCCCAAGGAAAGTTTATTTAACATGAAATAATCGGACTTTTGGTCATATTAGTTGAAGGTGAAATTAGTTATTTTATTAACCTATTTCGTTTTGTAACTTGAAAATAGTTTGCTCTCCAAAGTGAAAAGTGTTTTTTAGAATAGAGTTTTATCTTATTTTATAGTAAACACAATAAGTGTAGGAAAGGAGGGGCGTTGCTATGATCATTTTATTGATAATGTAAAATTCGGGCTTATACTGACCTCAAAACACTAAAAGTAAGGGGAGTATTTTTGACGAAATATATTATGAAATGGTCAATTAGATCGTCATATGATAAATATCTAACATTTGATCAATCATGTAATCTTCAGAAAAATTAGTTACTGCATGTTTGTAAGCATTCTCACCTAAATCAATTAATAATTTTGGGTCTAAAGCAATTTTCTCAATTACTCTAGCTAATTCTAAATGATTTTCAGACTCGAAGAGATATCCGTTTATACCATTAATGATTTGGTCACTAGCACCCTGAATATTTGATCGAATGACTGGTTTTTTCATCATCATCGCTTCCAATGGAACTAGCGGAAAGCCCTCTTGTCTAGACGGTAGAATTAATACATCAATCATGCTATAAATTTCGGTTGGATCTCTAAATGGAATTAATGTAACCATTTTGCTTACCTGATTATCATTTATTAACTTATTTAACCAATCTATTTCTCCGTTGCCTAGAACGATCAGATGGATTTTTAAATGTCTACATTGACTGAACGCTTTAACAATGATATCTAAACCTTTTCTATAACTTATAGATCCAACAAATCCAAAAAGCACTGTTTCATGAGGTATGTCGTAAGTCTCTCTTAATCGTGATATTTCATTATTTTCTAATAGGGATTGGCGATCTCTGACACCATTGAAAATAAGTTTAACTTGATTTTTATCGTATTTATAAGATGATATTAAATCCTCTTCCAATTCTCTACTAATTGCAATAACATAGTCGGCCTTTCTATTTAGTATATGTTTGGGGATTCCTGTAATGTGATGTGTAACAATAAATTTTTTACCTGTTAAATATCTATATAAGTCGGCCAAGTAAGTTGTAACGGGGTAATGGGCGTGAATTACGTCGGGTTTGATTTTATATAACTGAAATAAAGTAAAGGGAGTAACAAAAATATAAGAAGCTAATTGTTGAGATCTGGTGAATACATTAATCTTTTTGAATAGGGGAAAAGGAAGATTTATAAATTGAACGCCATCAATTTTTGTTTTTTCAAATATCTCAATGGCACTCTGATCGTCTCCTGGGCCTCCAGATAAGATATAAACCTCATGACCTCTATCAATGAGGTTTTTAGCTGCTGCATACATGTGGGTTGTAGAGCCTTCTGCGGGTAAATATCTAGCTAAGAAAATAATTCTCATAAATGATTTGTAATTATTTTTTTTGAAAAGTATTAAATAAATTTCAATAAGACTTCATCAGGGGTGTTGTGTAATTAATTTTGCTATTACAAATGTAGCCTTTTGTTTTGAATAAAATCATAAGTCTCTGATAAACAGTATTTTTGTTATGTGTGTTTTACTACTATAGTTTAATATAATATTTTTTATAAGTGATGGCAAAAAGTGTATTTAAATCTGGATAATTTTGAATGATTAGTAATAAAATAAAAAATAGCTGGTAGTTCTAGTCAGCTATTTTATCATAAGTCATAATGTCATTTGAGCTACTTTCTCAAATTCCTAACCCGCTCCAAAAGCGTTGGATGTGAGTAATGCACCCAAACATATGCAGGATGTGGTGTTAAATTGCTCAAGCTATTTTTTGAAAGTTTTTTTAACGAACTCACTAAAGGTTCAGCTTTAAAAGTGTTTTTCGCATAATCATCGGCTTGATACTCAAATTTGCGTGAGAAATGATTCATAACAAATCCCGTAAGTTCTGAAATAGGCGAGTAAAGTAATCCAAAGGCAATCAAGCCCACATGAAAACTGGGTATATCCACACCAAGTGCGTTGGATAAAATCGGATTTGAAATAAATATCGACAAGATAAAAAGCGTTAGCCCTGTAAGTAAAAGTGAAGCAATCAAATTGAAAATAATATGCTTCTTTTTGTAGTGTCCTACCTCATGAGCCAAGACAGCGACAATTTCTTCGTTATCCAAATCATTGACCAAAGTGTCATAAAGCGTCACGCGTTTCTCTCTTCCAAATCCTGAGAAATAAGCATTGGCTTTGGTGCTGCGTTTGGAACCGTCGATCACAAATATTTTATCAAGATTAAATCCAACGGAATTGACGTAATTTGAAATTTGATCCCTTAATTGGCCAGCTTCCAATGGCGTTTGTTTATTGAATAAAGGAACGATAAGTCGCGCATAAAACATATTGGTAAAAATGCTAAACACGGCAACCAATGCCCAAGCATACAACCAAAAGTAAGTGCCCGTGACTTGGTAAAACCATACAATCAATGCCAGAAGTCCGCCGCCAACAACGGCCATCATGAGCAGACCTTTGAGTTTGTCCAAAATAAATGTGGTTTTGGTGGTTTTATTAAATCCGAAACGTTCCTCGATCACAAAGGTTTGGTAATAGGAAAAAGGGGTACTGAGAATATCACTGCCCAACATGATGATTCCAAAAAAGATGAGCGCGATGATGATGGGATTGTCGCTATAACTTCGTGCGATGTTGTCGACAAATTCAAATCCATTTAATCCTAAAAACATTAAGGTCATTACCAATGAAAATGTTGAGGTGATCAATCCGAATTGGTAGTTAGTGGTTTTATATCGCTGCGATTTTTGATATTCTTCTTGGTCATAAACATCGGTTAACTCGTCAGGAATAGGATCATTATAACGTTTAGCATTTAGTGCATCCAAGATTTTATCAACCACAAAATCGATGATAATGATGGCGATAATGATGTAGAAAAGAGTAGTGGGAGTCATGTTTTTTAGTCTTCAATATGCAGTGTTCAGTCTGCAGCCCAGATAGGGTAGTTTATCTTTTGCGTCTTAGCGTCTCCGAAAGTGAATATTATTTAAAGTTTCTCTGTCTTTTGGCTTCAAAAATAAGAATTCCCGCGGCAACAGATACATTCATACTATCAATTTCGCCTTGCATGGGAATGATGATGTTTTGAGTGGATTGCTCCAGCCACTCAACGCTCAGTCCCGTGGCTTCAGTTCCCATTACAATGGCAGTAGCTTGGGTAAAGTCTTGGGTAGTATATATTTCAGAAGCTTGTAAAGCAGCGCAATAGATGGCGATATTTTTTCCCTTCAAAAAGGAGATAATTTCAGAAGTCGATCCTGTAGCAATCTGATTTGTGAAAACACAGCCCACACTACTTCGGATGATATTAGGATTGTATAAATCTGTTTTGGGGTTGGCAATGATTACCGCATCTACGTTTGCCGCATCTGCTGTTCTCAAAATGGCACCAATGTTTCCGGGTTTTTCTGGAGCCTCTGCTACCAAACTCAAAGGATTTTTAGACTTAAACTTGATGTTGTTTAAATCGTGGGATTTTGTTTTGGCTACAGCAATGATGCCTTCAGTAGTATCTCGGTGAGCCAATTTTTGGTAGACGTCTTTGGAGATTTGGATGATTGTTGTTTGCGCAGATTTTAAGCTAGTTATCTGTGTTTCTGAAAATATTTCAGGATAATACAAAATGGTTTCCAACTGATAGTTCCCTTTTAGCGCTAATTCGATTTCGCGTGCCCCTTCAATTAAAAACAATCCTGATTTTTTGCGATCCCTTGATTTTTCCTTAAGCTGATATAGCTCTTTAATGTAAGGGTTTTGAACGCTTGATATTTCTTTATTCACAGTTCAGTAGTATTTTGCTTTAGCAAATTTACTCAATATGAACTAAGAATTACTGCATTATAGAGAAATTGACAAACGAGATCCATTAAAAAAATATTCCATTTGAGAAGCTGATTTCACTTTTGGTACCAATAATTTGGCAAGTGTATTTTATTTAATGAGTAATTGGCGAACTCGATCTTGCGACTGCTAGCGATGCGATAGGACGGTCAATTTTATGGCTTAAAACTTATTACCTTGGCATGAAGAAATGTATCATAGCAATCGTAATTTGTTTTTATGTAATTTTAGAGAGAATTTGTCGTTGAACTTTAAACTAATCAAAACTGATTTCCGTTTTTTGGGAAATCTAAACCAATCACTTATGAGAAAAATCATTTATTTATCGCTAACACTTGTCATTATGGTGTCTTGTAAAGACAAAAACGCTGAAAATCAAATAGAGACTGAACCTTATATTGAAGAAGAACTCGATGTCACTACAAGTGTCTATCCTGAAAATTTAACTGAAGTTTTTGATGCCCATGGTGGCATTGATGCCTGGAATGAAATGGAAACTTTAGAGTTTTCGGTTGAAAAACCTGGAGGTTATGAAATTACGACTACTGATTTAAAAGACCGCTACGCACTTATAGAAATGCCAAAAAACACCATTGGATTTGATGGGGAAGTTCTGTGGACGAAAAATAAAGATAACACTGTTTTTAAAGGTAATCCAGAATCTTACTATAATTTGATGTTCTATTTTTATGCGATGCCTTTTGTTTTAGCTGATGATG
>JBARDR010000342.1:0-14155 GCA_049795335.1 Gelidibacter sp.
ATATTAGAACAATCAAAGGTGTTTGGAACTACAGTCATGCTTGCAATACCGCAGGCATCGTTGGAACCATTGTCCACATCTGCAGGAACGATACTGGCGTTGCCATTGCCATCAAGATCAACACTGATATTTTGAGTAATGACCTGTGCCTCAGTCACATCATTTACTGTTACTATTGCTGTTGCCGTAGCCACATTACCCACGGCATCAGTAGCTGTTAAGGTGACTGTGTTGGCACCAATATTAGTACAATTAAAACTTGTAATATCAAGCGCTAAAGTGACAGCACTACAGGAGTCAAAAGACCCATTGTCAATATCGTTGGTTGTTATGGCAGCGTTTCCGGAAGCATCCAATTGGACGCTAATATCTTGTATGATTACGGTTGGTGGCACGGCATCTAATCCCCAAGAGAGAATGATCCGTCCGCCAGCGCCACGACCCCCGGTTCTTGATTGGGTACCAAAGAATCCTGAATTAGTACTAGAACCACTTCCCCCACCTCCAGGGATGGCTCCAGTGTTACCATCATTATTCGGGTTAACACCTGAGCCTCCCGATCCACCGCCATTAGCACCTTGGAAGCCCCCCCCTGAAGGACTTGTTGTGGTTAAATTAGACTGACCACCCAAACCTCCTGCAGCCAATATTTCCGATTGAAAGCCTAAGATTGTTGAATGGAGACCGTTAGGGCCATTACCATTATTAACGCCGCCTACTGAATTCGCAACATCAATGGTTAGGATGTCTCCTGGCGACACTGTTAATGAGCTCGCCGCATAGGCACCTCCGCGACCCCCAGCACCAGAATTTGTATTGTTAAACCCAGTACTTCTAGAGCCACCACCAGCACCGCCACCGCCCCAGGCCTTCACATCAATACTCGTAATGCCACAGGGCACAATAAATGTACCATCAGCATCAAATACCATATCGTTGCTTACCAATATATAATTAAGATTATCTTTAGTATAAGTACCGCCACAATTATCTGAAATGACAAGCGCCACATTATATGAACCTAAACCATTAAACCGGACCTGCGGATTTGGAGAACTTGCATTGGTCCCATTAATAAAGGTCACTGATGATGGCGTAAAAGTCCATGAATAGGACGCAACCTGTCCATTAGATTCATTCATAAAGTTGACCACACCTCCAGTTTGTACAACTTGGGTATTTGAGGAGAAATCCGCCGTAGTTGGGACTAAAGTAAAGGTTAATGCCCCATGAGACGCGCCGGCTTGCTCTGCAACACGGTATTCGACTGTAGAATTGGCATTCAACATCCCGGTCCAAATATTATTATGGACGTCACCCGATCCTATATGTTCAAAAACCTGAACTCCATCAATATATAATCTTGCTGCATCGTCATGCGATGTCAGATCTATTCGATACATACCACAAGCAAAATTGCCGCGTTTGTAAACAACCGTATGATTGTCATTAGCAACAGGACAACCTTGGTATCCTGAGGCAATTGAAGGCGAAAGCATTTCCCCCCATCGACCCTTAGAATTGAAGGTGAGGTTGGTTTCGGTATAATAGCCTGCATAAATTAATCCTGAAAGGTTAAGATTACTACCATTATAGGCATAGACATTCCATTGGTTGTCTCCAAATACAGAAGGATCGCCAGCCACACACGGAATCACATTTACCGAATAATCCTCAATCTGCCCCTCACCGCTATAGGTAACACAAGGATCTGCATTAAAACTGTTATAGCTCCCTATTACGCGCATTGTTGCAGGGCCTGAAACAGCATTTATTGGCACATTAATGACAGCCGTTGTTACCTTACCATCAATTCCCGTTGAATTAGTGATGGTCCCTATATTATAAGATTCACCAGCATCGCTAAAATCGCCATCCTGATTCCAGTCAAAAAATACGGTATAATAAAACTGATTATTGCCATTGGTAAAACCTTCCAAAGTAATAGCTTGAGCTGCACCAGCTGTTAAGTCCGTACTTATCGCTGTGTAATTCTCATAAGATGGGCTTCCTGTTAAGGGGGAGCTATAATTATTAATGGTTCCAAAGGCAACACGGGTAATGGAGCGCACCTCAGCAAACGTGATTTCACAATAATTATTAGAACACGATGTACTGGCTGTTGTAAAGCTCCAGTTTACAACACCTGTAGCGTCCCCACAACTATTTTTAGGAACTACTTTCCAGTAATAAGTTGTATTGGCAGCAAGCGGAATGGCTTGGTAGGACGTACCTGTTACATTTTGAGTTACAGAAGTAGGCATGGAGCCCGGGCTAAAATAAACATCATAAGAGGTGGCACCCGGCACCGCATCCCAGGCAATAGAAGAAACCGCTCCCCCGCCTGCATAACAAACCCCGGTGGCACCATTTAACGGAAAAGCTGAACTTGCAGCACTAGGAGCTGCATTGGCACTCGCGCTTGCAGCAACATCCACTGAAGGAGCGCCGCCGCCGCCAACGCTGATGTTACCATTATGTGGCCCCGCGACCACAGGATTAAACCTAACGTAAATAACGTGACTATAATTACCACCAGATTGTGGCAGACTTAATGAGGTTGTATAAGGACCTCCTGCCGTCGTGCTATAGGTGAATCCTGGAAGCGCAGCCACACTTACGTTCTGCGTGGTGAGTTGTGAACCTGTTATTGTAAAACTCTCTGGACCCGCAATTGTATTTGCACAATGCGTTCCAAAACTATTCATGGTACTGACCGTTAATAGCGCTGGTAATGGTGCATTTACAATTGAAAAATCATCAATAGCCATATCTGACCTCATTCCGTTTCCTGTAAGTCCTCTAAATCTCAGTTGGACGTTTGACATCCCAGCATAGGGGAGCAAGGAAATTGCCGAGGCTTCCTGCCAGTTAGTTCCCTGATTGCCATTGCGACTCCAAATGTCTCCCGACCAATTAGCTCCGCCATTGGTTGACACCTGAACAGAAAGTGTCCCCATAGTATTCCCATTCATATGATACCAAAACCCTAATTTCGGATTGGCTACACCCGAAAAGTCGAATATAGGCGTAGTCACATAACCTATACTATTCGAACAACTGGAAGATTCAGTATATAAGTATTTACCCGCTCCAGTGGTATGGTCGCCACTTGGTCCAGTATTGTTGGTTCCGGTTGTACCATTCCAGATGTCCCAATCTAATGCATCTCCTGAGGCGTTTGTCCAGCATTGTTCAAGAAACACCGTGCCATTAGCTGTACAACTATTTTCGGGCTGACTTAAAGACCAACTATCAAAGTTCTGATGATAAGGGAAGGATGATACTTTGACACAGTTAGACACATAAACATTTCCCTTAATGTATAAATCATCCATATATAAAGCCTGTGTATTAACATTGGCCCGCAGTCTAAATCTTGCATTGCCTCTATTATCAAAAGTTGAAGGCAAGGTGTTTATAGTGACTAAATTACAAATAGATGTACTGGTGGTTTGTGGAGCATTTGTTGTATAGTCAAAGGTGCCATCATTGTTATAATCCCCTTGCAATATCCAATTACCTGATCCACTGACAACTCTCTGTAACCAACTTAGCTGTATGTTTTGGAAGCCTATGGTATTGATGAAAATATCGATATAGTCATTATTATTATTAGCAAATATTTTAGAAGAGCCCTCACAATCAGGATTTGTAGTTGAAAAATCTATAGAGTTAGCTGTTATTGATGGTGTACCCACCACATTATCGATAGCTGGTGCATAATTGTTCTCAAATCGAAATCGGGCAAGATTTATTTGAGAAAACATGTGGTTAAAAGACAAGGCTAGTACGACGAAAAGTAGAGCTTTTTTCATAAGGGTTGGTTTTAGTTAAATTAAAACTACAGCACCACTGTGTTGTAGTGGGGTTTTCAATCTAGTTGTAGGTCAACTCTTAGAAAAGGGTGTGCAAATCTTATATGGAAATGATGGTCTTAAAAAGCAAGGTATAGGATCATAATAGCAAAATGTATGTAGAAATTAAATATTAAGCGTATTCTAAAATCAGAAATAAAACCCTTAAAAACTTTACTCTTAACCTTCTGTGTTCTAATGTAATACAAACTGTTAAAAAAATATTAATTATTTAACAATATTCGTTCTCAGGTACGAAATCATAGCTAAAATGACTCAAATACCCCATTATACTCTTTTAGAACTAATTAAGATCAACAATTATTTTTTTACTAAACACTCCTGTAGAGGTTCTGATCTTAAGAACATAATTTCCCGATGAAACCCCCTTAACAGGAATTCTAATAACCCGTGGATCTTGTAAACTTTCACGCTTCCAAGTCCTTACTCTTTGCCCTAAGATGGAGATCAGATCAACACCCTCAATAGCCAGGGTGCTTGGGTTTTCGATATAAATCTCTTGTGTTTTATTTAAATACTGCACGGATAGGCTTTTGAAAAGTACGTCTATGGTTGCTAAGGTTGGTAAAGGCGCAAATGCCAAATAGAATCTATTGACATAACTATCTGCCCTCAAATTAATATGATAGTCTGTATTATTGATTTTCATATAAGTATCCATTAGGGCGTCATATATAAATACATCAATATCAGAGTCAAAATTTTCAAGTGCACTGAGTTTAATTTCAATGTTACCTGAATTCTTTAAGAAGATCCCCAAGGGTATCTTTTTAGTCATATCAAAATCACCAATACCCTGAATCACGTACCCATCCTCACCAATCATCCAAGACATGTCATTTGGTAAGGCCTCAGTATTTATTGCATCATAGCCATAATCAAATCCGTCAGTTGCCAATTGGTTAGGCACAAATCCTAAAAGCAATGGTCGGGTAGCCCCATGAGGGGTTTTAAATGCCAACCGTATTCTTTTAATAACAGCAGCCCTATTTTGAGCCGCTGGCGTTGCAGCTGTGGTAGTTCTCATAAATACCGAACCATTGTTTGCTGTACCCGTAGCGCGTTCCTTTACAAAAACACGTTGATTATTTTCAAAAATAACACTCCCACCGGACGCATTGGCTACTACCATAAATCCCTGCCCAACCGGAACATACCTTTCCGGAAGTTTGGATGGGGTGCCCAACCCACTGATCTCCGGTGGCGAGACTGAAGGGTTACCTCCCGTTAAATTATAGGTTGAATACCCCCCTTGGTAATCGGCCAATACGTGTGTGGCATTTGAGCTGTAATGTTCCCAAAAATAAAGCGCACCTTGAATGCTGCGAAAATTATCATTTATAAACGCATCCGCATCAATTGCCGACGGATACGGATTACCCACCAACGATTGATTGCCCACGGTAATTGGCGTGCTTATGACCCCATTGTTTGGCTTGCCCACAAAGGTGTAGTTTTGCGAAGCAGTAGCGGCACCACTTCCTTTCATGATATAGCCTAAGCCTACAGTAACAGGATAAGTGGCATTGATCCGATTCCATGCGGCATAGGTGTTTTCAGGATAGTTTTCATACAAATACAACCATCGGCTACTTAACGTTATGGGTGTGGTATTTGGAATAGCATTATGGCCTGGCGTCCATTGTACAGGCACCCCCCCATCATGAAGTACACTTTGTATCGTGTAAGTAGCGCCATCAAAACTTACTGGAGACCCCCAATAATTGTAATTATATAAATTAGAGCTGCCTTGCTGATCACGCCTCAACATGCCTACACCCGTATAATCCACGATGCTTCCTGTGTCCTGCAACAGCTGGGACTCGCCCACCAAGCGCAAATCGCCATTAAGAATCAGATAGTTCATCACCCTAAGGCTCTGCCCATCATTGGCATCAGCATTAGCAATGGTCAGTGTTTGGCTTGCGACATCTAAACCTGCAACCGTAATATTAATATCACCTGATACAATATGATGTGAAGTTCTCACAGTATTCCAGTCAATAGGCGTGATCCCATCAACACCTAGGCTGTTCGGGATGGCCTGAAAGTCGCCATGCAGCCAAACGTTGGTATCCGCCCAGAACCCGTCGGCAGCTGTTTGATACGGAATGGGTGCCGTATCTGGTTGAAAGGTGGTCATATACCTCAGCACACCGTTAATTCCAGACCCATTACTTGAGGTTAAACTGCCGGATACGATATCAGAAATTTGGTTCATTTGGTAATACCCATCCAATTCACTCCATGCCAAGCCGGCAATATCCATTTGCATCACGGTGCCCCTTACGTTGCCCAAATTATCCGCTATCTCTTGATTCATCATCCTACGGATATGTTCCGTGGACAAGGCACGGTTCCAAATACGCAGTTCATCTGTACCACCATCAAAATAGTGTAAAGGCCTAAATGGCGATACCAAAGTCTGATCCATGGCACCCACAATAAAATCTACCGTATTAGCCAATGGCAGACTACCTGTGTTGCTATTATTAACAACAACGCCATCCACATACAAGGTGTAAGTGCCCTCCTCAAAGGTCAGTGCCACATGGTACCATCGGTTTGTGGTTATTGGAAAGGGTGATGCCAACGCTGCGCCCTCATTCCAATTAAAAGAAAGGATGTTATTTACCAATCTCAAATCATAGCCATCTACCAGGTTATTCGCGTCACGTTTGGATAAAATGGTTTGGATATTGCCGGTAGAGACATCCGATTTCATCCATATTTCAATGGTAAAATTGCCCCCAAAATTATAATGATCCCTAAAACTGATATTATCATCCAACCCATCAAAATCTAAAGCATTACAACCCATAAAAGTGATGGTGGTACTGGCGCTGGTATCCAAACAAGGTGCGGGGTTATCAATGGTCCAAGTGAGGGTGTAAACCTCGCCTATATCACCACTAAATGTTGACGTGGGACTTGTAGCATCCGAAAATGAGAAGCCATAAGTCTGACCAGAAGTAACCGTCCATAAACCTGTGGCGCCGCTTCCAGTGACTGCACTACCTGCCAAGGTAATGGTAGTTTCGGTGCAGATGGTATTGGTGATAGATGGACCCGCATTGGCCGGAGCATTATAATCATTTACAGATATAATGACCCCATTACTTATTTCGCCTGTGGCACAGATTGACCAACTAGAGGTCATGACCACGGTAACCACATCGGCATTTGATAAAAAAGTTGTTGTAAAGGTCTCCGCCGTTTCTCCCAATACATCACTTCCATTAATTTGCCACTGGTAGGTTGGAGCTGCGCCGCCATCAATTGAGGTTGCGGTAAATGAAACCGATTCGCTCGGACAAATAGTGGTTGCTGTACTACTAATACTTACCGAAGCACTATCACTCACATCCGTTATCGTTATGGTGCTGGTACATGTACTAGAATTGCCTGAAGCATCGGTTATGGTGAAGGTCACCACATTGTCACCAATACTACTACAGTCAAATACCGATGGTGATACACTTAGGGTGAAATTACAATTATCACTAGACCCATTGTCCAAATCGGCACCAGATACCGTTAGCAAACCCGTTATAGGGTCTAAGGCCCTTATAATATTCTGACAGCGTACTACCGGAAGTTCCGTATCCTTTACAGTAACCTCAAAGGAACAGGTGGCCACATTGCCTTGGGCGTCTGTAAGCTCAAAAATATTGCTGGTTATCCCAATCGGAAAAGCAGATCCTGACGGCAATCCGGATGTTTGCACAATAGTTTCCCCTGTACAATTGTCTACAACCACCAGACCATAATTCACAACAGTGGAGCAACCGCCCACATCGGCCTCCAATACTATGTCCTCAGGGCAGGTAATTGTTGGCAGTAGGGTATCTACAATCTCGACCGTTCTAATCACCTCCATGCCGGAATTACCATTGCTATCCATCACGTTATAGGTTACCGAATAGCTACCTACAAGATTAAAGTTTACCGCAGATACATCTATGACAATAGCACCTGTATAATCCTCGTTAAAGCAGGAGTCATATGCCGTTGCCCCTAATTCGGTGTAAGGCGCACACAATTCAATAATTTGCGGATTGGCACCCTCCAACACAATGTCCGGACCACTAGTATCAATCACCTCAACGGTTCGTGTTATTTGGGCTGCGATATTTCCGGAGACATCTGTAACCGTATAGGTCACCACATAAAAACCTAAAATACTGGTATCCACATTTGAATTATCGATCAACACCCTTGTTGAGATATCACCAAAGCACGGATCAATAGCTTTTGCTCCCAATTCTATATAGGGCGAACAATCGCCAACGGTTAGTGGATTAGGCCCCACAAGGCTTAAAGTTGGCGCTTGGGTATCCACAACATTCACCGTACGTATTGCAGTAGCGCTTTGACCTGCAGCATTGGTAATGCTATAGACCACCGCATAGCTTCCTACCGCACTCATGTTGATTGCCGAAGCATCTACTACAATACTTCCCGTAATATTACCAGCACAAGCGTCATATGCAGTAGCCCCCCATTCCGTATAGATGCCACAAGCTTCAATGGACATGGGGTTGGCGCCATTCAAAGTAATTTCAGGATCTTGAGTATTAATCACAATCACATCAAAAGAACAACTTACCGTGATGCCATCAGAAGCCGTAGCCTGAAAGGTTACCTTAGTGGTCCCTAACGGATACACCCCACTAGCATCAGCACCACCGCCATTAAAATTGTTGGTTATGGAGGTTATCGTACAGTTATCTGTAACAATGGGCAGCGGCACATTTACATAGGCAGTACATTGACCCGCAGTAGCGTTGACGGCAATGGTTGACGGACAGGTTATGGTAGGCGGCTCCACATCAGTGACTGTCACCTTTTGCGTACAGGTCACAAAGTTGCCTGCCACATCTGTAACCACCCAAATGACGGTAGTGGTACCCACAGGAAAAAGGTTTGCCGTGGGAATCCCAAAAGGTACCGTTGAGACCCCAGAACAGTTGTCATAAGCTGTTGGGAACATCCCTAAATCTTGCAGATCTACATAGGCGGTACATTGCCCTGCATCATTGCCAACTTCGACATCGTCTGGGCAAATAACTATAGGCTTCGTATAATCATTAAGGGTTACCTTAAAACTACAACTGGCTGAATTGCCAGCGCCATCTTCAATAGTATAAGTAACAGTGGTTATGCCTGCTAAAAAGTTGACAGAACTGGCATCATTAATGCCCGTATTTGCACTTGTCCCCACTGTAGCGCCTGATAAGGTAAAAGTTTGCAACACAATGGGACCGCAACCATCTGAAGTAGTAGGCATCAGCGATCCCACACCGCGCTGGCAATCGGCCACTACATCTTGGCAGGTAATTGTTGGCGGCGTAACATCAGGAGCACACTGACCAAAGGCGTGTATGGCAGCAAATATGCTTAACAGAAGGGTTACGTACTTTTTTACCATACTTATTTGGATCATTAAAAAGCTTACAGACCATACCTCAATAAATTTCATGACCACTGCGTATTTTAACAATCAGCGATCAGCCCAACATCTATAACCCTGTCTACAAAGTGAATAGGGCCCTTATAAAGATAGCTGATTTTGTATTTCATTAAAATTAATTCGTTAAAGCGCACGTTTAGCTTTTAATATGCTGATATAGCTATGTCCTAGCAACTTACCTAGCGTTGACCAAGCTTTTCACAACCATTTACCAGCCCTTTTAATTTTTAATTGACGTTTGAACAGATCTAAATTAATTGGAGTTACGAATGCCCTTTTCTACCTGAAGGAGGCCGCCTGATCTTAATGTATTTCATTATGAGTTAATTTAGATTTAAACATTTTGACCAAAGTAGAACACAATACACTGTAAAGCAACAGGTTGTCGCGTCATGTCCGGTTTTGTCTGGTTTTGTCCGTTTTTGTCTGGTTTTGTCCGGTTTTGTCCGGTCTGGAGCGTTTTAGAGGGGTTTTCTCCCAGTTTTGTTCGACAATGGTTCGGGTGTGGGTTCTTTAAATGCGATTTTTTGGGAGGAATGTAGAAGGATGTTGGGAGATGACTAAGAGAATTGGGGTTATGGGAGTTTAAATACCTAGTTCTGCGTATATGTCAAACCGGAATATCCCCACTCATTTTCGCCATCAGTTATAAATTTTACGAACCTTCGAATGATTACTCTACACTTCGCTTTTATTTTAGTGGTAAATTTGTAGAAATAAAAAGAAAACATGAAAAATTCAGGCATTACTCGTAAAGACTTTTTAAGAAATTCCGCTTTTGGAGTCGCCGGCCTTACTGTCGGCTCAAGTTTTTTGAACACCGCGAACGGAGCTTCTCTTGAAAACGAGCCAAATATAAAAAACACATCCAATGCCAATATTTTAAAAAATGTAAGACTCGAAACAGGCTTCATCTATAAAGACGGAGAAGTTGATGGGACAAAAACAGCCCTTTTTACTGTAGAAATCGCCGAAGGGAGAATAAAAAGTATATCAAGCAACACACCCACCACAGACGCTATTGACGCCAAAGGATCATTAATGCTTCCGGCTTTCCGGGATATGCACATCCATCTGGATAAAACATTTTACGGCGATAAATGGCAAGCGGTAAAAAGGAGAAGTGATGGCGTAAAAGGAATGATCGCTCTGGAACAGCAAATTATTCCAGAAATGTTGGAAAACTCAACTTACAAATCCGAGAAACTTATTGAATTATTGCAATCTAAAGGAACGTCGTTTGCCAGAAGTCATGTAAATATTGATCCAACATCAAAATTGCAGTCTTTAAAAAATCTGCAGGTAGCACTAGAAAATAAAAAGAATGGTTTTGATTCAGAACTAGTAGCTTTTCCGCAGCATGGCGTGTTTTACACTGATTCTGTTCCATATCTTAAGGAAGCTGCCAAAATGGACATCGATTTCATTGGTGGCCTAGACCCCTTTACCATTGACGGCGCCATTGAGAAAACCATTGATTTCACGGTTCAACTTGCTTTAGATAATAATAAAGGTATTGATATCCATTTGCACGAATCAGGTAAATCTGGATTAGATACAGTTGAGTATCTCATCAAGAAAGTCAATGAGAACACCAGCCTAAAAGGAAAAACTTATTTGAGTCATTGCTTTGTTCTTGGAAAATTAGATAAAATCAAACAGGAAGAAATTGCGGAGAAACTTGCAGGGTCACAAATAGGGATTGTTTCCACTATTCCTTTTGGGGGAGTGATAATGCCAATTCCTACCTTACTGAAATATGGCGTAAATGTAACTACCGGAAATGACAGCATCGTCGATCATTGGAATACTTTTGGTACCGGAAGTGTCCTTGAAAAAGCTAATCTAGCCGCTCAATTATATGGGCGATCAACAGAATTCGAATTATCGAGAATGCTAAAACTAGCAACTGCAGGGCCAATTCCTTTAGATGACAATGGCAGTCAACAATGGCCAAAAACAGGAGACCTTGCAAATTTTGTCCTGATTGATGCTAGTTGCTCTGCAGAAGCCGTATCGCGGGTATCTCCGGTAAAATCATTAATTCACAATGGGAACATTGTGTTCTAATCCTTATTATTTATGAAATTTATTGCTGTATTATTATTTCTAATTAACTGTGCTTCGTCACATCAAACAGAAAAAACAGATACTATGACTGCGTCAAACCTATTAAATTCAGTTCATGAAAATGATCTAACTGGTGTAGATGCTGCTTTAAAAAAGGGCGCAAACGTCAATACCACAGATTCCCAAAACAACTCCTTATTGCTTGTTGCCACACAGAAACAGTATACAGAAATGGCAAAATTTTTGGTAAAACATGGTGCAGATGTCAACCAGCAAGCTATAAACCTGGATAGCCCCTTCCTTTATGCGGGTGCTACGGGACAAACTGAACTTTTAAAAGTGTTTTTAGAAAATGGAGCACGTTTCGATATTTTTAATCGGTACAACGGATCAGCACTTATTCCGGCCTGCGAGCGTGGGCACATTGAAACAGTAAGACTATTAGCTAACACCAAAAATTACCCCATAGATCACATTAATAGATTGGGATGGACAGCCTTAATGGAAGCTGTTATTCTCGGTGACGGGAGCAATAAGTACCAACAAATTGTAAAAATTTTAAAAGAGGCGGGAGCACGAATGGATATACCTGATTTTGATGGAATCACTCCACTGCAACACGCAAAGTCAAGAGGCTATATTGAAATAGTTAATATTATAAAATAAGGGTTTCAACTTAGAAGGTGCTGTTCTATAGTATTAAGAAATGTAAAAATAATTGTTAGTTCTCGCCTATTTGGAGATTGCTTGCGCCAGGTCTCTTGTCCTTCGGAATTTCCACAGGCTCGGTTTATTTTTGTTATTTTAGGTGGTTAACGCACGCGACCATTGTTACACATAAATGCTATGCCTAATGCCCTTCGGGACACCACGCATAGCCTAACCGTTGTGGTTAATCCTAAAAAAAATAACGTTTGAAAATATTAACCAGATTAAAGGCTAAAGTAAAAATCTTAAAAAACCAAATTCATATTTTGAGGATTGCATATTCGGATAAAAGAACACCTCTTATTGCAAAACTCTTAATTGGTTTGACAGTTGGTTATTTATTAAGTCCAATTGATTTAATCCCTGATTTTATACCAATTTTAGGAATACTTGATGATTTAATTATAGTTCCAATATTAATAAGTATCTCCATTAAATTGATACCTAAAATAGTACTTTCGGATGCCAAAAAAGAATTAAAGACTAATCCTGAAAAAATCAAAAAGAACAATTGGTTTTTTGCTGTATTAATAATTATATTTTGGATTTGTATTGCTTACTTTGCTTTTAAAATTTATGAAAAATATACCTTTTAAATTGTAAATTCAAGATCTATCTGATTCTAAAATTGAGCGGAAAGCACTAACCACAACACCCTGTAAAAATAATTGCTAGTTCTCGCCTACTTGAAAATTGCTTGCGCCAGTTCGCTCCGCTCGTGTCCTTCGGAATTTCCACAGGCTCGGTTTATTTTTGTTATTTTAGATGCTTAACCCACGGGACTATTTTTACACCAAACGTTATACGTCACACTAACTATTCCACCGTCTAAGAAAATTTAAATAAAAGAAATTATGAAAATTAAAAAAAATGCAATTGTTTGCTTTCTGTTTGGGATAATGTTTCTTCAAAATATTTACGGGCAATCTGACAGTATTGATGTTTTTATACAGAAGGAAATGCTAAATAGAAGGATTCCCGGATTACAATTGGCCATTGTCAAAAATGGTGAAATTATAAAAACTGGAAATTACGGTTTTGCGAATGTACAAGATTCCATTCCTGTAGATGGCCGTACACTTTTTACTATCAATTCTATTACAAAAGCTTTTACCGGCATTGCAATAATGCAACTGGTAGAAGCAGGGAAATTAAATCTATCGTCACCTGCTTCTTCATATCTTAATAATTTACCCAGTACTTGGAGTGCAGTTACTATACAGCAACTGTTATCGCATACTTCAGGAATCCCAGATATAGTTGATGAGGAGGAATCCATTTTAATATCACCCTATGGCCTAGAAGAATCATGGAAACAAGTAGTGGTTCTACCGATAGTGTTCAATCCTGGAGAAAAATTTAGTTATAATCAAACAAATTACTTATTACTTGGGCAAATTATTGACAAACTAAGTGGAATGCCATTTACAGAATTTATTACCAATAACCAGTTGATAAAAGCAGATATGCCCAATACGATAAGAGCAGGATTTGGTGCAACCAAAGACGTAATAATGCATTCTGCACAACAATATCAGTATAGAAAAGGAAAGCTCAATAATATGTTTTTTTCCTTCGACTATCCTTTACAAACCGCAGCGGGAATGAGTTCAACTGCTATAGAATTGGCCAATTGGATTATCGCTTTGCAAAACAACCAATTTTTAAAAGAAAAGACAAGCATGGATGCACTTTGGACACCCGCTAAATTAAATGATGGAAAAATAGGTGGCTTTACAAGACTATTAAATGGATATGCCGCAGGGTGGCCTATTGTGGCAAGAGAAGAACACCCAGCCGCCGCACCTGTTGGTGGTGGGCGGTCAGCTGTCTTTGTTTATCCCAATGACGATCTTTCCATTATTGTTTTAACAAATTTATCAGGAGGATCGCCTGACGCATTTATTGATGAACTTGCGGGCTTCTATATTCCTGATATGAAAGAATCCAATGGTTTCGGTCTTTCCGCCTCAATTAAATTACTAAGAAATACATTAGAAAAATCTGGGTACAAAAATATAATCAA